>CAYMKD010000282.1:0-3940 GCA_964390435.1 uncultured Pseudobdellovibrionaceae bacterium
ATTGATCCTCACCTAAAATATTACCAGCACCTCTTAACTCTAAGTCGTACTGAGCCACTCGAATGCCGCTGCCAAGAGCCGTATTTTCTTGAATGACTTTAAGGCGCTCTTGCGCGTCTTTATCAATTTGTTTGCCCCTTGGTAAAAGCAAATAACAATAAGCTCGTCGTTGACTTCGTCCGACTCTTCCGCGCAGTTGATAGAGCTGACTTAAGCCTAACATGTGAGCACTATCAATAAACATAGTGTTAGCTCTAGGAATATCCATTCCAGATTCAATAATCGTTGTGCAAAGAAGCATATCAATTTCGTGATTAAAAAAGGCGAGCATAGTTTCTTCAAGTTCATGTTCCGGCATTTGTCCGTGAGCAACACGCATACGAACATCTGGAACAATTTCTCTTAATTCATCGGCAAGTCCATAAATGCTTTGTATACGATTATGAATAAAAAACACCTGCCCGCCGCGAGCCACTTCTGACGTAATGGCTTTACGAATAGTTTCAGGCTCAAATTTACAAACAAAGGTGCGTGTAGGAAGACGATCCACAGGTGCGGTATTAATAAGACTTAAATCTCTAACACCCATTAAGCTCATGTTGAGAGTGCGTGGTATAGGTGTTGCGGACATAGCAAGGGTGTCGACATTATGTTTAAGTTTTCTGATTTTTTCTTTATGAGCAACGCCAAACTTTTGTTCTTCATCTACTATCAAAAGGCCTAAGTTTTGAAAACTAACGTCTTTGCTTAAGAGTCGATGAGTTCCAATTAAAATATCGACCTTTCCTTCTTTAAGTTCTTGCAGAGTTTTTTTTGCATCAGCATTAGAAACAAAACGATTTAAACCTCTAATAACAACAGGCCAGCCTTGAAATCTTTTTTGAAAAGTTTCAACGTGTTGAAAGGTAAGAACAGTTGTGGGAGCTAAAACAGCAACTTGTTTGCGTGATTGTACGGCTTTAAAAGCAGCTCGCATCGCAATCTCTGTTTTACCAAAACCAACATCTCCGCAAATAAGACGATCCACAGGTTTCTCCCCATGAAAATCACTCAAAACATCATTGATGGCGCGAAGTTGATCCTCTGTTTCATTATATGGAAAAGCATTTTCAAAAGCTAAATAGTCTGGGTCTTCTGGAGGATAAGAAGGGCGTTTGCTTTCAGCTCTTTTTGCATAAAGCTCTAAAAGCTCTGAGGCTAAATCGCGCAAGCCATTTTTTACTTTGCCCTTAGTTTTTTCCCATTGAGAGCTGCCGAGCTTATCTAATGTAACAGAAGCATTTTCTCCGGCATATTTTTGCAACTGCCCAACATTATAAACAGGTACGTAGAGCTTATCTTTGTCACGGTAGCTAACTTGAATAAACTCGTTCTGCACGCCCTGTAAAGACATGACTTTTAAACCATCGTATTGACCCACGCCATGCTTAATATGAACAACGTAGTCGCCGGCTTTTAAATCACCAAAAGCAAGTTGTCCGGCTTTTTTATGAAAATCTTTAGCTGCCGAGCTTTCACGTGAGCGTTGCTTTTTGCCAAAAAAATCTTCTTCTGTCAGAAAGATCAAGTTTTCTTCGGCAATTTTTAAGCTCTCAAAAGTGGGACGAGGGACGACATGAATTAAATTTTGATTTCTATCTTGCTCTTCAATCCATGTAGACCACAAATAGTCTTGAGGTTTTGCAATTTGTGGTAATAGCCCCATTTGGCTTAAAGTCATTTTGAGTCTCTCTGATTGACTTTGGCTACGACAACTTACGATGATTCTTTGTCCTTCTTTGCGCCAATCCCGTATTTTTTTTCCAGCAAATTCAAGCCAAGACTCACTGCCGGGTTTGTGTGATAAAAGTAAATTACTAAATTCAATTGGAGCGCTAGTGCTATAGGTAATTTCAATCGGTTTTTGTGTGCTTTCGCTTTCAAAAAAACCAATTGCGCTGAGTTCAATTTTTTGGCTTTCAGTACTCCAAGCAAGCTCTTCAATGCCTACATAGAGATCAGAAATCTCAGGACGAATGGGATGGTTCTCTGCTTGTAAAAAATCTACTTTTAGTTCAGCAAAAAGCTCATCGGCCCTTCTGTTAATTTCAAGAGGGTCCATCCACCAAACATTCAAATCCGTACTGAAATGTTCTAGTGGCTGAGCTAGCGCAGAATAAAAATAAGGTAATAAAAAATCAACTCCCGGAAAAATTTGTTTATGGAGGAGGCCACGTACAAGCTCGTCAACTTCTTCTGGCGGTACAGGTCTATTCTCAAGATTTTTTTTAACAGACTTAATTAAGTTCTCAAAACTCTCATCGTTGTAATTAATTTCTCGGGGTGGCGCTAGCCAGGCCTCTGTGAGCTCTTTAATAGTTCTTTGGTCTTCGAGACTAAAGCTACGCATAGATTCAATGGTGTCGCCAAAGAGCTCAATTCGAATGGGGTCTTTTTCTGTTGGTGAAAAAATATCAACCAAACCACCACGCAGGCAGTACTGCCCAGGCTCTTCAACAAAAGAAACATTTTGATAACCGAAACTCTGGAAATATTGATTTAAATTCATTGGCAAGCTTTGGCCCGGTCGTAAATGAATCAAGTGATCTTTTAAGTTTTTGTAGGGCAGAGTTTTTTGTAGAAGCGAACCAATACTTGAGACAAAGATTTGTCCAGGTCGCGCAAGTTGTGCTTTTGATAAAAACTCAATGCGGCCGGTGATATTCCTATTGTGTGGATAAAGTAATGAATAAGGTGAGGCATCAAAATGAGGTAGCAAAGTCGGCTCAAGGTTTGGCTCAAAAAAGCGAAGTTGCTCGATAAAGTCTTCCGCCTCTGACTGATGAGAAAAAACAACAAGATGCGGCAAGCGATTGATTTTCTTGGAATGACACTGCGCCAAAAAATGAGAGAGCACGAGCGGAGAGCTTGTGCCAACAAGGCGTACATAGTGAGGAGAATCATTATGAAGTTCTCGTTCTAAAATCGCTTCGAGACGAGTGTGGCGGTTTTCTACTAACATTCCTCTCCTTCTTGCTTGCTTGATCGACAGCTCTATTTAACAATTGTAGGCCAATAGATCATCAGATATAACTGATTTGACTCAATAATTTTGGGGGTTGGTGTGCCTTTAGAAAAGGTTTTATTTCTTGCTGTGTTTGTGAGTCTGTTTGGCGCGGTTATGCTGTTCTTAGCATCACGCTTTGGGCCAAAAACGCCTCGTGACGAGGTAAAACTCTCTCCTTATGAGTGCGGAATAAAAGGACAAGAGAAAAAAGACACGAAAATTTCAGTAAAATTCTATCTGACGGCAATTTTATTTATCATCTTCGATATTGAAATCATCTTTATGTATCCTTGGGCTGTCTCTTTTCGTGAATTTATCAAATCGGGTGCGGGTCCCTTTGTATTAATCTCTATGGGTGTTTTTCTTTTAGTCTTTATATTTGGGCTTTGGTGGGAAGTAAAATCAAAGGCTCTGGAGTGGGAATAAATGGGTGCAGATGTATTTGAAGCCACAGTCAATATAGTAAAGCTCATAGTTGTTTTTTTGCTTGTTGTACAAGCAGTTCCAATTCTTGTTTGGCTTGAGCGCAGAGGTTCTGCGTTTATACAAAACAGATTTGGTCCAAACCGAGTGGGCCCCCTTGGGTTGATGCAGTTATTAGCAGATGCTGTTAAATTTTTAACTAAAGAAGAGTTCTCACCCGGAAAATCAAACCGAGTCCTTTACTATGCGGCTCCGGTTGCAGCGTTAATTCCAGCCACTCTTGCTTTTGCAGCTATTCCACTTTCTTATCCAGTTCACCTCGAGCCCTTCACTATGTTTGGTCAGAGCTGGGGCCCTTATAATATTGCAATTCAGGGTTACGAAATTGGTGTTGGAATTGTTTTTGTTTTGGGAGTTTCCTCTCTTGCTGCTTACGCTATTTTGATGGCGGGTTGGGGTTCGGCCAATAAA
>CAYMKD010000283.1:0-3920 GCA_964390435.1 uncultured Pseudobdellovibrionaceae bacterium
TACCACGAGTGGTAAGTGCAGGAGTGCCAATACGGATTCCACTTGTAACAAAGGGACTGCGTTTTTCGTTGGGAACGGTGTTTTTATTTACTGTAATTCCGGCTTGATCTAAAACAGTTTCTGCTTGTTTGCCGGTTACAGGACTATCGCTTAGATCAAGTAAAATTAAATGATTATCGGTACCGCCAGTAACTAATTTAAAATCAGATTTTAAAAGAGTTTCAGCTAAGGCTTGGGCATTGCGAATCACTTGAGCACTATAAGTTTTAAACTCAGGCTTAAGGGCTTCGCCAAAAGCCACTGCCTTTGCAGCAATCACGTGTTCTAGTGGTCCACCTTGAATACCAGGAAAGATTTTACCATTAACTTTTTTTAAATTCTCTTCGCTCGTAAGTATCAATCCACCCCTAGGACCTCTAAGAGTTTTATGAGTGGTGCTTGTAACATAATCTGCAAAAGGCACAGGTGAGGGATGAGCACCTCCAGCAACAAGACCTGCAAAATGGGCCATATCAACAACTAACAGAGCTCCCACTTCGTTAGCTATTTCGCGAAACTTAGCAAAATCTAAAAGCCTCGGATAAGCGCTGTATCCGGCAATAAGCATTTTAGGTTTAACATCTTTTACCTGGGCGCGAATTTGATCGTAATTAAGTCTGCCGGTTTCGGGATCTAATTTATAAGTGGCTGATTTAAAAAACTGGCCACTAAAGTTAACACTGGCTCCGTGAGTAAGATGTCCCCCGTTGGCTAAATCCATACCCATAAGAGTTTCACCGGGATTTAAGCAAGCCATGTAAACACCCATATTAGCTTGACTGCCGGAGTGAGGCTGCACATTAGCTGCTTCGCAGTTAAATAATTTTTTAACTCGCTCAATCGCTAGACTCTCAACTTCATCAACAACTTGGCAGCCGCCATAATAGCGCTTACCAGGATAACCTTCGGCGTATTTATTTGTAAGGACCGAGCCTTGAGCTTCCATGACTGCTAGAGAAGTGTAATTTTCTGAAGCAATCATTTCGAGACCATATTTTTGGCGGTCTAATTCAAGATCAATTAATTTAGAAATTTGTGGATCTGCAGTTTTTAATGACATGAAAAAAACTTAGCAGGGTTTAGAGATTTTCTCAACACGCCTTAAATGACGGCCACCGGCAAATTCAGTTTTCATAAAGGCGTTAAAAATTTGAAAGTTCTCTTTAGTTTGAATCGTGCGTGCTGCCATACAAAGCACATTTGCATTATTATGTTCGCGGGAGAGTTTTGCTATTTCTACACTCCAACATAAAGCAGCACGAATATGAGAGTACTTGTTTGCCCTCATGGCCATCCCTTGTCCTGAGCCACAGATAAGAATTCCATAGGCTGTAGGTTGATGGAAAAGAGTTTTTGCTAGAAGGCTTGCATAATCGGGATAGTCAACAGACTCCGAACTAAGAGGGCCTAAGTCACGCCAATCGTAATCTTTAAATTCTTTGATAAGCTTGGCTTTTAATTCAAACCCAGCATGATCTGAAGCAATGTAAATTGTTTGCATATCAAACCTTTGAAAAAATCAAACAAGCGTTCGTACCACCAAAACCAAAGCTGTTATTTAAAACATGATTAAGTTTTCCATCTCTTGCTTTATCAGGAACAAAATCTAAATCGCATCCAGGGCTTGGATTTTCTAGGTTTATTGTTGGAGGAGCAATTTGATCTTTAATAGCCATTACGCAAAAAGCACTTTCAATGGCGCCTGCAGCGCCTAAAGTATGACCTGTGACACTCTTAGTGCTACTGACCCATAATTTATCTGCAGCAGAGCCAAACAAACTTCGAATTGCTTGAGACTCAGCCTCGTCTCCAACAGGAGTGCTTGTGCCGTGGGCATTTATATAGTTGATTTGTTCTGTATTTAAGCTGGCATCTTTAAGAGCATTGCTCATAGCAAGCTTGGCTCCTGTTCCACCAGGTGCTGGATTAGTCATATGATAGGCATCTGAAGAAACACCATATCCAGTCACTTCTGCTAAAATCGGAGCCCCACGTTTTTTCGCATGTTCGTATTCTTCTAAAACGAGAACAGCAGAGCCTTCGGCAAGAACAAAGCCATCACGACCTTCATCAAATGGGCGACTTGCCTTAGTGGGCTCGTCGTTTCTTGTAGAAAGAGCTTTCATCGCCGCAAAACCACCAATAGCTAGTGGACATACCGTGCCCTCAGATCCACCGGCAAACATCACATCACATATTCCGTGACGAATGTACTGAGCAGCTTCGCCAATTGCATTGGCCCCAGAAGAGCAAGCCGATGTGATTGAGTAGTTAGGGCCTTTTGTTCCTAAAGCAATGCTGACATGGCCAGCCGCCATATTGGCAATCACTGTTGGAATAAAAAAGGGACTCAGTCGCGAAGGGCCACGATCAAAATAAATTTTAGCTTGGTCTTCAATAGTAGGCAGACCACCGATACCGACTCCAATAATGGAGCCCACGCGAGGAGCAAGAGCTTCGTCAATTGTTAGGCCAGAATTTTTTAAAGCATGGTGTGCACTGACAATGGCAAACTGAACAAAGCGATCAAATCTTCTTTGTTCTTTTTTTGCGACATAGGGATCGGGATTAAAATTTTTGACTTCGCCAGCGATTTTACAATCAAATGCTTCGGCGTTAAATGCGGTAATTGTTGAGATGCCAGAAATGCCTTTAACGGCATTTTGCCAGCTCTCTTCAATACTTAAACCAACGGGAGTCACAGCACCAACTCCTGTTACTACAACCCGTCGACGCTGTGAGTTTGTCCCTTGAGGTGTACTCATAATATAAAGGCTTAAATTTTGCCTTTAGACTGTAAGTAAGTTTGTACGTCTAAAACTGTGCGGAGTTTTTCTGCATCTTCATCAGGAATTTCAAGGTCGAATTCCTCTTCCATTGCCATAACAAGCTCAACGATATCAAGACTGTCAGCACCAAGATCTTCAATAAAAGAAGCCTCAGATTTTACCTTCTCTGGATCCACTCCAAGTTGTTCAACGATGATATCCTTAATCTTTGGTTGTACTGACATTTTAACCCCCAGTTCCATAGAACTATTCCTTTCATTAAGACATAAACAAACCACCATTAATATTAATGGTTTGTCCTGTCATATATTTAGCTGCATCACTTAACAAATATCTAACCGCATAGGCAACATCTTCTGTTTGCCCAATACTAGCCAGCGGTATTTGGCTAAGAATTTTAGCTCTTTGTTCATCAGATAGCACATCCGTCATCTCAGTGGCAATGAAACCCGGTGCCACACAGTTGGATCTTATGCCGCGGCTGGCTATTTCTAGAGCTAAAGATTTGCTAAAGGCCTCGGTGCCTGCCTTGCTAGCAGCATAATTTGCCTGCCCAGCATTGCCTGTTTGGCCAATAACACTGGTTATAAAAACAATGGACCCTTTACGAGACTTCACAAAGCTCTTTAAGAAAGCCTTGGTAACTAAGAAACTGCCACGTAAATTCGTTTGTATAACCTGATCAAAGTCTTCACTTTTCATTCTTAATAAGAGCTGGTCTTTGGTAATCCCGGCATTGTTAACAAGGCCATCGAGTTCGCCCCATTCTTCAAGAAGCTTTTGGCTGGCGTCTTGGATACTAGTTTCTGAGCTAATATCCATTTGTAAAGTTTTGTGACCAGTTCCTGGTAAGTCTTTAAGGACTTTGACCGCCGCATCTTCACGGCTGCTATAAGTAAAAGCAACTTGGGCACCAGCTTGAGCTAAACTTTGTACAATGCCAGCACCAATACCGCGGCTGCCGCCAGTGACTAAGATTTTTTTATTCTCTAAAGTAAATCCCTGTGCGCTCAATGTGTCTGACCTTCTTTTAAAAGTGTCTCTAACTTATTTAAATCTTCTAAAGAGTTTATATTGAAGAGTTTAAAGAAC
>CAYMKD010000284.1:0-3876 GCA_964390435.1 uncultured Pseudobdellovibrionaceae bacterium
GTCCATATTCTTAGGCATTTTTATTTACAAAGCTTAAGCCAGAGGTGATGATTATTGGTCTACGACAAAGGGGATATTCATGAAAAAAATAGGAATTAGCTTTTTAATCTTAAGTCTTTTTGCAGCTTGTAGTCATAAATCTACAAATCCTAGAAATCCTGCATTAACAAACTCTGAGCTCATTCGCTCTGATTATTCAACAGGTGAAATTACTAAACTTTGTGATGAGCAAATTAGCTCCTTAAAGGAGAAGCTTGATACCTTTGTCAAAACTCCTAAAAAAAGCACCTACTACCCAGCCTCTATGCTTTTAGAATTTGAAACTTATTTTGCAGATTTTAGCGATAATTCAAGTCCACTTACCTTTATGGGCTATGTGAGCAAAAATAGAGCTTTACGCGATGAGGCCACAGCTTGTGAAGAAAAACAAGGCGTTGCCTTTGTTGACATATTTACAAGAAAAGATCTCTACAATATTCTAAAAAAAGTACGAGTAAAAGATCCAGCTGAAAAAAAGCTCTTAAAAGAAACCTTATTAGGTTTTGAGCTCAATGGTTTAAAACTTAATGATAAGAAACTGGCGCAAGTTAAAAAATTAAAAACAGAACTTACAGCTCTTGAAACTCAGTTCCAAGCTAATTTAAATAATGACACTTCAACCGTCGCTTTCTCAAAAGAAGAACTTAGTGGCGTCTCTGATGATTTTTTAAATCGATTAAAAAAAGATGATCAAGGAAACTATATCGTTACCACAAAATCAACTGACTATGTTGAATTAATTGATAACGCTAAAAATTCAGAAACGAGAAAAAAAATCTATATTGCCTACCGCAACCGTGGAGGCGATCAAAACATGGAAATACTCACTAAGGCGCTTAAAATCAGAACTGAGTTAGCAAATGTTCTAGGCTATAAGACTTGGGCTGATTATAAAACAGTCACGCGTATGGCTAAAAATCAAAAAAATGTCATGCAAATGCTAAATAACCTTAAAGCTCAATTAGCTAAGAGAAACTTAGCTGATATAAAAAAATTAACAAATTACAAAAAGGAAGAACTTAAGGACGAGTCAGATTTTGTAGTTTGGGATGCAGGATATGTTGCAAACCAAATTAGAAAAAACCAATATCAAATAGATAAAGAAGAAATTAAACAGTACTTCCCCTCTGATTATGTTGTTCAGCAAATGTTTACTATTTATTCACAACTTCTGGGTGTGAACTTTAATAAAATTAATGATCCTAAGGTTTGGTCTAATGATGTGAGTCTTTATGAAATCGTAGATAAGCAAGACAATAGTACTGTTGCTTACTTCTATACAGATTTTATTCCTCGTGAAGGTAAATATGGCCACGCTGCCGCCTTTACTCTTCGTAGCGGCAGACTTCTAGCTAATAATGAGTATGTTAAGCCAATTTCTGCAATTGTAGCTAACTTTAACCCAGCTACTTCTGGTAAACCTTCACTACTTGATCACGAACAAGTAGAAACTCTATTTCATGAGTTTGGCCATATTATGCACCAAACTCTAACAAGAGCTCCCTACGCATCTATGTCAGGAGCTGGTGTTGCTTGGGATTTTGTTGAAGCACCATCTCAAATGCTGGAAAACTGGGTTTGGAATAAAGATGTTCTAAAACAAATCTCACAACATTATAAAAACAACACACCGCTCTCAAATGAGCTCATTAATAAAATGATTGCTGCTAAAGATTTTAATCAAGGAACTTTTTATACCAATCAACTCATGTTAGGTCTTTTTGATCAAGCCATTCACTCAGGTAGAGAAATTAAAGATGTAAACGACGTCTTCAATAAAAATTATAAAGATGTGACTAGCCTTGATCCAGCTCCAGGAATGCACTTTCCATCAAGTTTTGGACACATTATGGGTGGTTATGATGCTGGCTACTACGGCTATTTATGGTCTGAAGTTTATGCTCAAGACATGTTCTCAAAATTTGAACAAAAGGGTTTACTTGATTCTGAAACAGGACTTCGCTATCGCCATGAAATACTAGAAAAAGGTAAAATGGAAGAGCCTCTAGTTATGGTTGAGAACTTTTTAGGTAGAAAATCAAATAATAAAGCCTTCTTAAAAAGTTTGGGACTTAATACTAAAAATATAGGCCATTAAATATGATTCCACTACAGGTCTGCTAAAATAGCGCCTGTAGATAAGCTCGAATAAACGCATTAAAAAGTAATTAAAACAAAAAGGGATTATAAATTTATAATCCCTTTTATTTTATAATATTAAAATCTAAGATCATTCATCTAAGATATAATTGTCTTCAGTAAGAGCCTTCCAACCACGTGATTGTAGCTCTGACCATAAGTTATTTATATCAGTTTCTTTGTAACTGCTGTATCCACATTTGATATCTCGAGATGTGTTTGCAGATACTTTACGCCACATTAATCTTAAAGCCACATGCGTACGAGGACCTTGATAGTATCTAATACGTAGCGGGATACGACTTGTCATATTAAGTTGCAATGGAGCCTCACCACTATTTAAACAACCTAATTTTGATTGATGAACTCCATCATTATTGATGATAACTCTATTTTGTCCATTAGGATCTAATGTGACAATACTACCATCATCAGAAAGAATAGCTAACTCAAAGAGCTCTGAGGATTTACCAGCAGATAAATCACCAGATTTTAGTTTAATAAAGGTCTCAAACTCAAAAGCAAACCATTCATCAAGTTTATTGCCAGCATCATCTTTTAAATAACTTTGATCTGGCAATACAAAACCAGTTTCAAATCGTGTAATCGATTTATCTAATTTGGAGAAATAGATAGTTGAGTTTGACCTAACACCTTTTGTAATAACATCAAATACAGAATCATAAATTAATCTGAGATCACTATTAGACTTTGTTCTCTCACTTGCTTTTATATAGTAAAGATTTCCACGAAGTCCTTTTTTACATAAGCCAGAGGTTTGTTCTGAGAAAGGATCACAAACATAAGGTACGCACTCACCTGTTTGTTTATTTAAATCATGATTTGCAGGACAACCACAGTTCTCATAATTCCATGAACCATAAGTACCAGTAATCCAGTTATAGTTACTATCGCAAGATACAGACCTTACACTTGTCGCAAGTCCAATTCCCGAAGGACAACTTTGTGTTTTAGTATCCTGCGGTTTTTGATTGGAATCACAACTTGGTACTCTGCAAACATTATTAATAACTATTTGACCAGAAGGGCAGCTGCAAGCTCCATTACTATAATTTAAAATCTCCCCTTGTGCAGCACAACCGCAGTTAGCAAAGTTCTCTTTCCAAGAGCCTTGATTTGCCCACTCACCTATTGACGAGCACGTAATTGTACGAGAACGGGATGCCGTACCAATACCCGTTGGACAATTTAAAGCCTCAACTTCATTTTTAGTTGAACCTGGTTGGCAATTTAGCTTTTTACAAGCTCCATTGTAAACTATTTCACCTGCTTTACATGAACAAACACCATTTGTTAAATCCACTGTTTGCCCCTGAATAGAACAACCACAAAGACTGTAGTCCCAATTGCTAAGTGCCCCTAATTCCCATTTTTTAGTTTGTGAATTACAAGAAACACTTTGTTCACGAACTGCGACACCAGGACCACTTGGACAGTTCTTTTTAAAGATGGTTTCTGGTTTCAAATTGCTATCACACTGTGCTGGTACGCAAGCTTGTCCAGACCACTCAAAACCATCAGCACAAACACATGCTCCTGTTGAAAGATCAAGACTTGCTTTTGGGTCTGAACACTTACATGAGCTTAAATCCCAATTTGACCAACTACTGTCTTGCCATTGACCAGAAATACAATTTATATCTCGTTGTCTCTGTGCTTGACCATAAGATCTTACAT
>CAYMKD010000285.1:0-3871 GCA_964390435.1 uncultured Pseudobdellovibrionaceae bacterium
TCTGGAATATCTGATATTTGACACGTCTTATTCCAGTTCTTGTCCGGATGAGTCTGCGACTGCACAGGAATGGAATACACTTAGTTTGACTCAAAAATCTCAAGCACGCTGTGCCTAGATAAAACTCTTGCTCCAAGGCGTCCTAAATCAAGCTAGCCTATTTGAAAACCAATGGGAAACAACTGGGGATAACTATTTCGCCCGGATAATCGGAAATGAGGACCTCGAAAAACAAGCGATTCAACAACTCTTCAACGGATTTTTTTATGTAGATCTCCAGGGTAATAATCAAAAATTAGCAGCTCCGACCGGCTTAGATCCCAAATATAGTCCTGAATCACCAAACGCTTGCCTTGATCGAGCGGAGTTTCTGCTCGCAGATTTTTCTCGCGAGGCGATCGATATCAATATGCAAGCCATGATGGATATGTTTTTTGGCCCAGGCCGAGACCGACTTGGTGGATTGTCTTGAGTCGTTAGAGGGCAAGACGGAAATGATGCTGTTAGTCGAACCGAAGTCAATCTCTTGATGCTCGACAGAGTGCTCCAGACGGAACAAGGACTGTCGCTTTCTGAGCATGTGACCAGACGCAACAAGGAAAACTGTGACAGGTCTACAAGAAGCTGGCTCTATAAGACTCGTTCCTTTGATTCGTATCATCGCTTCGGATTTAAAGCAGGAATATAAGGATATTTTTGGTGTAGAATTACCCCTTGGCGCGGCACAAGATAGCGATTGATCGTAAAGGGGGAAATTTCCGGCCTGTTACAAATGCAAAGTATAGATTATTTTGTTCGCGGCGACGTCTGTGATCGTGAGTTGATGATTTGTAATTTTCAAACTTTCATCTTGATGAGAAGTCCATGTGAACTTGGAAAGATTCAATTGTTCATGATTTTTAGCGAAACTTACAAGATCTTTACTTTGAGAATTTAAAATAATTTTTTCAGACTTATAATTTAATAGACTCCATTTTGTCTTATAGTAATCCTCTAGAGAGTCATAGCGTTCAAGATGATTTGGAGTGAAGCTTGTAATAACAGAAATCTTAGGCTTAAAGTTTTCGATGTTTTCTAATTGATAACTTGAGAGTTCAAGTGCAACAAACTGAGCTCGTGGTCGTCCACTTAAAACTTCCGTAACATAATCACTTAAGGCCGTGCCCAAATTGCCGCCAAAAAAATTATAAGGTGAAGATTTTTTTAAAGCTGTGCCAAGAAGACTGGTCACAGTGCTTTTGCCGACAGAGCCAGTAATGGCAATAATAGTTTCATCTGATAAAAAACTTAAAGCACAAGATAGCTCACTTGTGATTTTCCCGCCATTGTCTTTAAAGTTTTGAATCCATGGCAACCTTAGATCAATGCCTGGGGATATCACTAGACACTTAGGTTGCACTTTTTTTAAAAGATCTTCTGGATTAGAAAAATCAGCATTTGATCGAGAGTCATAAGTATAAATTTTTTCATCAGGAAATACTGAGTTAAGCAAATGAAGAGCTGACTTTCCACTAATACCTAGGCCCACAATAGCAATAGGTCTAGGCAGATTTAATAAATACCGAGGAATTTCACAAGCCATTAAATATTCTCAGATTCAGATGGTGAATTTGTGTTTTGTTCATTTTTCAGATCTTCAAGAACAGCTATCATACGTGCGCGCAATTCGTTAGCAGAGGAGGCTAATTGTTCACGACGAAGTTGGTGATCTTCTGAGAGATCTTCGATTTTAATATTTGGTTCAAAAATTTCACAGTGCATTCGAAGACAGTCAATTTTATGTGGTATTAAAGGCAGAGATATCAAACCACTAGAATCAATTCTCTTTTTTAAAAAATCAGGTGCTGCCAATAAAACTTGGGGGGCCAATTGTTTAATGTCAATTGCTTTGGCCCAGCTTTCCGAGCCTGTGTGTACAGCCATTAAAATCGGAGTTTGAGTGCGCACAGCAATTTCAATAAACTTCGGGGAGCGAAATTCTTGAATTTGGTCTGCAGAACCAAAGAAGCAGTTGGAACCTTCAGGAAAGAGCACTAAATCTGTATCTGTTGCATTAGAGAAGTGTTCAACTAATTGATCAAAGTTAAGAGGCTTATCACTCTGACTTAAGTATTCAGCAATAGGTTTTAAAAATGGAATTTGATAAAAAAAATGATCCATAATGCCTCTGGGGCTTCTATTGCCATGACCACTCTCACAAGCCTGCATTGCAAGAATGCATATGGCAGGAATCCAACTAAGAGGAGTTGCATGATTGAGCACAACAATAAGCCTCGGATGAGCTTTAAGTATTTCAGCAAGTTCGGGTTGGGCAGTTAAAATAGATTTACGAATAAAGAGTTGCTTAACAAGTTCAAGGACCGGGTAATATTCGCTTAAAGGTCGCATAAAATTAAATTCCTAAGTAGCTTTTGCGAACTTCATCTTTGTTTAAAAGTTCCTCACCTGTCCCTGAAAAGCAATCACAGCCAGTTTCAATTACATAAGCTCGGTGAGCGATTTTAAGTGCCATGCGCGCATTTTGTTCAACTAATAAAACAGTGGTGCCTTCTTTGTTAAGCTTTTTAATAATGCTAAAAATTTGTGCCACTATTTGTGGAGCAAGGCCAAGGGATGGCTCATCAAGTAAAAGTAACTTCGGGCGACTCATCAGGGCTCGCGACATGGCAAGCATTTGTTGCTCACCACCTGAAAGTGTCCCTGCCATTTGTTTAATTCTCTCTTTAAGTCTCGGAAACAAAGTAAAGCAATGTTCTAGATCAAGTTTAATCTGATCTTTATCATTGCGAATGTAAGCACCCATTTCAAGATTTTCATATACTGACATATCAGGAAATACGCCACGTCCTTCAGGGGCTTGGCTGAGTCCTAGGTAAACCCTCTCGTGAGATTTATAGCTATGTAAGTTAAGCCCTTTAAAGAGTATCTCGCCCTTTGAAGGAATAAGTCCTGAAATAGCTTTAAGGGTTGTGGTTTTCCCTGCACCATTAGCCCCAATGAGTGAAACAATTTCGCCTTCATTTACACTAAAGTTAAGTCCCTTTAAAGCATGAATAGCACCATAATAAACTTGCAAGTTTTTAACAATTAATAGAGGTGTAGAGCTCATAAAAGCACCTCATCAACTCCTAGATAGGCTTCAATAACTTTAGGGCAAGATTGAACTTTTTCAGGAGCTCCTTCTTGAATCGTAACGCCATGATCAAGAACTAAAATTCTCTCACATATTTTCATAACAAGTTTCATATCATGTTCGATTAAAATAACTGTGAGTTTAAAGCGTTTGCGTATTTCAGCTATTGTGTTCATGAGATTGTGTTTTTCAGAAGGATTCATACCGGCTGCAGGCTCATCAAGCATAATAATTTTGGGATCTGTGGCAAGAGCTCTAATGATTTCAAGTTGTCGTTGTTCACCATAAGGCAAAGAGCCTGCTTGATGATGAGCTTTATTCCTTAGAGAAAAAATATCCAATAGAGTGAGAGATTTTTCTCTAAACTGATCCTCTTCTTTCCAAAAAAGTGGAGACTGAACTACTGTAGAGAAAAGGCCATAACTTGCATGTTGATGACAACTAATAAGAACATTTTCTAAAACAGTAAGCTCTCTAAAGAGTCGAATATTTTGAAACGTTCTTGTCACACCTAGTTCTGAAATTTCATAGGGTGTTAGTCCTAAAATACTTTTTTCGCACAAAAGAACATCACCATGAGTGGGCTGGTAAACTCCTGTTAGCATATTAAATACTGTCGTTTTTCCAGCTCCATTGGGACCAATAAGACCGACGAGTTCACCTTCATTTAGTTTTAAATTAAAAACAAGAACTGAATAAAGGCCAACAAAAAGCATAGAGATAGATTTAACAACAACA
>CAYMKD010000286.1:0-3855 GCA_964390435.1 uncultured Pseudobdellovibrionaceae bacterium
AACAAGCAACAACAACACGAAAAGGAATACATATGAAAAAAATGATTTTATTTGGACTTATGTTTGCATCAGTTATTACAGCAAAAGCAAACAATTTAGGAGCTGATCTTGAATTTAGATCTCTTAATTTTGCAGCACCTATAGTAGCTGATAGAACGGCTCTCCCAGGTGATACAACATTTGGAACTATAGTTTATGATAATAATAGCGCAGGCTTTTTTGGCCTAACAAATGATGGCAGCTGGGCTGCACTTGGCGGCGCAGCAAATGTAATAAGTAGCGGGAGCAATGAGAAGATTTTTAGAGCTCGAATTGTAATTGGTACTTCAACATGTACTGTTGAGAGAAGCAGTGGTAACTGGGTAGAAACAACTGCAATTTCTGAAGGCGTATGTACTTTAGACTTCACGGATGCTGATTTTAGTAGTGAACCAGTATGTGTAGTTACTGGCCCTGCAGCAAATTATTGCGCTGCAATTGGCGTTGGATCAACTACCTTTGCTCAAATCCAGCAAACAGCTTGTACCACGAGCGCTGCGCTCAATGGGCAAGTTAATATAATTTGCATGGGCAATTAATCTCCAGCTAATTGAAGTTAGACGTATTTTTATGTCTAACTTCTCTCTCATTCAAATAATAGCATTAGTAAATTAAACGATAGTTTTTTATTGCCTACAAATTATTGCAGACCTATAACCATTCATTAATTACCTATAAATAGAAAGCTTTATAGTAATAATGAATATAATTGGAATATCAGCATTTTATCATGATTCTGCAGCCTGCCTCCTTCAAGATGGCAAAATCACTGCCGCAGCGCAAGAAGAGCGATTTACTAGAAAAAGACATGACCCCAACTTCCCCGCGGAAGCACTTAAATACTGCCTCAAGCAAGCCAGCCTAGAGCTCTCTCAAATAGATGCTATCGTTTTTTATGATAAGCCTATTATTAGTTTTGAGCGTCTGCTTGAAACTTATATTTCATATGCTCCAAAAGGCTTAAAATCTTTTCTTAAATCAATGCCAGTTTGGCTAAAAGAAAAGCTTTTTTTAAAGAAACTAATTAAAGACGAATTAGCTAAAATATTTAATCTTAAAGCTAACTCATTACCTGAAGTCTACTTTAATGAGCATCATCAATCTCATGCAGCTAGTTGCTTTTTCCCCTCACCTTTTCAAGAAGCTGCAGTGCTCTGTCTTGATGGCGTTGGTGAATGGGCAACAACAAGTGCGTGGTTAGGAAAAGACAACAGCCTAGAAGCCTTATGGGAAATTAAATTCCCTCACTCTTTAGGACTTCTATACTCTGCTATTACTTATTATACAGGATTTAAGGTCAACTCTGGTGAGTATAAAGTTATGGGTCTTGCTCCTTACGGAGAACCTAAATACGTACAAACAATCTATAATCACTTAATTGATGTTAAATCCGATGGTTCCTTTCGGCTAAACATGGAGTATTTTGATTATTGCGTTGGACTTAAAATGGTTAATAAAAAATTTGAACATATTTTTGGAGGCCCCGCCCGCCAAGCAGAATCTTTATTAACACAGAAAGAGATGGATTTAGCAAAATCAGTACAAGTTGTTACAGAAGAAATCGTTTCAAAACTTGCCAAAAGCCTTCACCAAGAAACTGGCTTAAATAATTTATGCATGGCTGGTGGAGTTGCTCTTAATTGTGTTGCTAATGGAAAGCTATTAAAAGATGGCCCGTTCAAAGATATTTGGATACAACCAGCCGCAGGTGATGCAGGTGGATGCATTGGCGCTGCCTACTCATTGTGGCACCAAATGATGGCAAAACCACGCAAAGCTACGCTCCCTGATGCAATGTCTGGAGCTTATCTTGGCCCCAGTTTTTCTAACGGTGAAATTAATACTTTCTTAGAAAAAAATAAAATTCCAGCTAAATTTTATGAAAATGAAGATACTCTTTATGATCAAGTTGCAGAAGACTTAGCACAAGAAAAAGTTGTGGGCTGGTTTCAAGGTCGCATGGAGTTTGGCCCTAGAGCTCTAGGTGCTCGAAGCATTATTGGTGATCCTCGCTCAAAAAAAATGCAATCTATAATGAATTTAAAAATTAAATATAGAGAATCTTTTCGTCCTTTTGCTCCTTCGATTTTAAGAGAAAGAGTTCAAGATTATTTCGATATAGATTACGATAGTCCCTACATGCTTTTAGTTGCTGATGTTCTGGAAAAGAGAAGAATCTCTCTGTCTACCGAAGACAAGAAAAAATGGGGAATTGACCTTTTAAATATACCAAAATCAGACCTTCCAGCTATAACTCATGTGGACTATTCCGCTCGCCTACAGACTGTGCACAAAGAAACTAACCCTTCCTATTACAAGCTTATATCAAAGTTTGAAGAAAAAACGGGCTGTCCAGTTGTTGTTAATACCTCTTTTAACGTCAGAGGTGAGCCAATTGTTTGCACTCCAGAAGATGCTTATCGTTGCTTTATGAGAACTGAAATTGATACATTAGTATTACAAAACTATGTACTTAGAAAAAGTGAGCAACCAAAAATTTCTGATAATGCCTCTTGGAAAACAGAATTTGAACTGGATTGATATATGCAGAATTTAGAAAAGAAAATGTTAAAAGAATTTGGTCAACTTGTAGGTCTAATATTTATTATTATATCAGTGCTTCCATTATTTAAGAAACACTCTCCATTTTATATTTTACTTGCTATTGGAGCTTATCTTGTACTTTTTGCTTTTATAAAACCACAGTTTTTAAAGTACCCTTATAAAATATGGATGAAAATTGCCTTAATCTTAGGATTTATCAATCAAAGGATTATACTAGGAATCGCTTATTACGTTGTTTTAACCCCAATTGCCTTAACCCGAAAAATACTTAAACTTGATTCTTTGTATCTAAAGTGGGATAAAGATATTGATTCTTATAAAGTCAAAAAAAACAATAGGAAGAGTGATCATCTAAAACATCAATTTTAGGAACCTATGGGCGAATTTCTCCAAGAATTATTTTTATATGCTAGGCAAAATAAAAAAATCTGGTTACTTCCAATTTTTTTGATTCTTATTTTACTTGGTGCTTTAATTGTTTTTACTCATGGAAGCGTTGTAGCTCCCTTTATTTATACTCTCTTTTAGTTTGCGCACGATCATCTCATTAGCAATTCGATTTGGATGTCCGTTCTCCGGCCTAGCAAATAATGAAGTTTTACCGTTTTTCTCCTCATAGGATTTAAAGTCTGCCTTTAGGCTAATAAATTCCACATCCGTATATTTACTAAAAACACTTTCTAAACTAGAAGGAAAGGAGTCTGGGTTACTAGGATAAGGAATAGGAACAACTATTAACTTCGCATTGATACTTCTAGCTTCATTGTTAATTTTTTTTAATAAAAAGTCTAATGCTGTTTCTTTATCTGCAAGAGTTAGCTTTGATAAGGCTTTTGCATTAATACCACTCCAGTCTTTTTGGGTTATTCGGTAATAGTCCTTCTTAAAAGTCCAAAAAATATCAATGAAACCAAACTCATGATGAGTTGCTATTTCTTTAATATAAGAAAAGTAGCCTGATCCAATTGCCATTGGTTTTTGAATATGAGGGGCCCCCTCCTCATCCCAATCTACATATGTAACTGACCTGCAAAAAGGGGTAAAAGTAGGAGCACAAGGTTGCACATTTCTATTTAGATGATCCTCTATAAATCCATAAATTATTAATTTAGGCTTTAATCTTATGAAGCGCTTTAAGGTCAAGTAAGAAGCTGTTGTACCATAACTAGGAAGACCAAGATTTAAAACTCTCAGTCCTGTTTCATTTTGTAAAATAGCAGGATAGGTATCCTCATACTCAAGTCCATCTCC
>CAYMKD010000287.1:0-3823 GCA_964390435.1 uncultured Pseudobdellovibrionaceae bacterium
AATTACAACAGTTTGCATGGTATAAATCAAAACTAAAAAGAAGACGGCTTTTTTCTTCTTAGAGTTTCTTATGATCATTATAAAACTTTACTTTTTTATTTGTTGATATGGCTTTGGAAAAGTAAGCCTTGTATTATAGGAGGATGTATTTTCTCTAGTAATAATTATAATTACCCCCTTCTAAACTCAAATAGTGTTAATTTTTTATTAGTTAAGAATCTTCGGCTTCCCAAGCAGAATCAATTGAGTTAAATGGCATGGTTATAAACATAACTACTTTAACTTAGAGGCTCTAAATTATTGTTGAGTTTTCGTATAGGAGTTACGAATGAAGGTCATAGTTATTGAAGATGAGTCTGAAGTTCTCGAAATTCTCGTTAGTGAACTAGAGCGAGAAGGGTTTCAGGTACGTGGCCTCACCAATGGCGTAAATGCATTAGAACATATCTGTGAGTTTGATCCTGATATTGTTTTATTAGATCAAATTATGCCTATTAAAAATGGTAGCGAAGTTATCGTAGATATCCGTTCAGACAATAAAGTTGCAGATATTCCAATTATGATGATTACAGCTCTCGTGGGTGAGGCGGATAAAATTGCTGCTTTAAACTTAGGAGCGGATGATTACGTTACAAAACCCTTTAGTCTAAGTGAAGTGATAGCAAGGGTTCACGCATTGGTTAGAAGATCTCAAAAAACTTACCGTAGCCCACAAAAACTACTGAGTTATTATGATCTTAAAATTAATCTTTCTGCTCATAAAGCTATGCTTGTTGGTGAGGATCTACATTTAACTCTTACTGAGTTTAGAATTTTATGTGAGCTGATCAAGAAGTGCGGAGAGGTTTTAAGTAGAGATAATTTAAGAGAGCTAGCCTTGGGTAACTTAAATGTTACAGATCGTACTATTGATGTTCATATGGCTTCTTTGCGTAAAAAGCTTGGTGGCCTGGGTGAACTTATAGAGACAGTTCGAGGCGTTGGCTACCGCGCTAAACAAGTCTAGAAGTGGTCTTATAAATGCCATCTACGGCGTTGGCTTCGTCATTCGCTTGTGCGACCTACAGGAAGTAGGTCTCCGCGCTCACTCCTTGCCGCCTTGTATCTGGCATTTATAAGACCACTTCTTGAGTCGATGATGCATCTACGGCGTTGGCTTCGTCATTCGCTTGTGCGACCTACAGGAAGTTTCCTTCCGTGCAGTTTAAAAAATAGTGCGCGCGAGGCTGGAGGGGGAGCTTTTTCTTTTGCTCCCTTCCAGTGGAAGGTAGGTTAGTTGGTAGGCCAGGGGCTCTTCGGGTCCCACGATTTGTGGCGGAGCCGGCAGGTTGATGTAGAATGGTATAGCAAGCTTTGGGCCAGTTTTAAAAATTAAAAATATTAAGTGAATTCATTAGTTTGCGTGATGGTGACTTTTTGTCTTAAAGGCCTCTATATTTGAGCCTAGGCCAAGGGCCATGTTGATACTCGAGTGTCTCTTATTGAGAGCATAAGTTGGCAGCTGAACTGTCTATTTTATTTACAGTAATTTATACAAGTTTTATTAGTTAGTTAGCTTACTCAGAGCGAGCTTTCTAAAATTTATTGTTATTTTATTGGCCGTTTTAGCCATTCTGGGTATTTCCTAGGAAATTAATATTATCTCATAATTTCAAATATTTAGAGGTCATTCTCTTGCGGCTCTAATCTTGCCTAGTAAAAGGTGTGAGGAGTGACTCGTAATGTGGAAGTATTTTGTAATGCCCACGGCGCTTGCTTTGGCTTTAGCCATTCAAGCCTGTGCGCCTCAGTTTGATAGCCAAGAGAGCTGTACATTTGTACAGAATAGCTATGGCGAGCGTGTTTCTTGGAAAGGACAACTTCCAATCGTTATCTATGCTCATACAACTTTTCCAGAGCAGTATTTAGGCGCTATTCAAGATGCGGTTGAGTATTGGAATAGAGCCAAGGGTGAAGAGCTTTTTCGCTATGGTGGGAGAGATTCTGGGCCTGATCAAGCAAGATATGATGGGCGAAATATAATTTATTGGCGTAGTTCTTGGGAGGCTAACAAAACCTCTGAACAAGCACGTACGCAAATTCAGTGGGAAGGTAATAGAATCTTAGATGCTGATATTTTAATTAATAATAAAGACTTTGATTTTTATTACACAGATGTGACCTCGTCAGGTGCCATACATATTGGCAGTATTCTTGTTCATGAGTTTGGGCATGTTTTAGGTTTGGCGCATAATGATAATGAACCCAGTGTGATGGGGACATATTTAAGAGCTCAGACAGTAAGAGAAGAAATAACACAGGCTGATTTACGATATATGAGCTGTGAGTATTAATGGGTTCCATATTGGAACCACATGGTGTGTAAAAATTTTAATGTAAGTTTATTTAAGTTGTGATCATGAAAAATAAGGACCTAGACTTGAATATTAGAGGGGCGAATACAGATTTAACCTGAAAACTTAAATCTGACTTGGCTCATAAGGAGATAAAATGAGATCTGTCGACAACACAACAATTAAAACAAGCCTTAACGGCACTGTTGAGGCTCTAAGCTCGTCGTCAGAAGCTCTTACTAAGCTTACGACATATCATGAGTTAGCTGAAAATCCTATTGTTGAGGTAGATGTTATTGAGCAGCTTCAGCAAAACTTGCAAAAACTAACAGATCTTCATGGTCGTTTAAATTTTATGATGCGTGAAGTGCGCGGACTAATGAAACTCTAGGCTTTTTTAAGGTATCCTGCTTTTGGAATAACCACTTTGATAAAGTCACCATTGCGCTCTTGAGTAATGGCTTTTTCAACAACTGGAACATCAAATTTAAACTCTTCTTTAAAAGTTTGGTAATTATTTGTAGTGAGGCGTTTCCCATCCTCAGTTTTTAGCTCATCTTTAAATTTTCTCTCTCCTGAGACCGAAGCCATATCCTGTTGAATTCGAACATTAATCACATCTTTGTCATGCTCGGGAACATAGGCATTAAGAATATAGGCTGTGTCGGTTTCATTAAGGGAGCTACTGCGATTTTCTAATTTATAAAAAGGGTCTACGCTTTTGCTATCTAAGTGGTTAAGCGTACCTAATTGTTCAATCTTTTTTTTAGTGAGTTCGCGGTTAAATATATGTTCTTGAGATCTTAGTGAGTTATTATAGGCAAGTTGATTATTTTGAAAGCGACTGACAAATTCTTTTTTCTGACCTTCTAAATTTTGATTAAAAATTTTCTGATTTCTTGCAAACTGTTCATCATACTGCTTTTTTAAAGCGGCTTGCCTTTGCTCCCAGAGTTCTTTTTGTTTTAGGGTATCAGTTTCGTATTGGCTTTCTTGTTTCTTAAGTTTAATATCTGCAATCTTCTTTTTTTCTTCAATTTTTGATTTTGCTAAATTTTGTTGGTTGATGAGTTCTTTTTGACTCTGCTTTTGTACTTTACTTTGTAACTCTAAGCCCTTTTCTCTTTCTGAGAGAACTTTATTTGAATTTTCTTTTTTGATTTTTTGAATTTCTAACTCACCCTTTTCACTCAAATCTTGTTTGTTTTGATGAACTCGATTCTGAATTGTGGAGTATTGTTGGTTGCCCTCTTTTTGTATGTTCTCTAATCGCTGGCTATTTTGAGATTTTGTTTGTTCAAACTCTCGTTGTGTTCTAAGACGCTCTTTCTCAAAAAGTGCTTTTCTGGCATTGACTTCTTTTTCTATTTTTTCTTTATTTTCAGTTTTATACATTTCAATTTCCTGTTGGGTATGGTTCATAATTTTTTTTGCTAGCCCACAAGCTTTTAGATTGAGTTTTTCAATATATGTATAGTTTCTTTGCTCAA
>CAYMKD010000288.1:0-3821 GCA_964390435.1 uncultured Pseudobdellovibrionaceae bacterium
AAAAAATCTGAAGGAATTAGACCTGGCTCTCCCAGCACTTTAGCTGTTGTGACAACAATCTCTTCTCCCTCTTTAATTTCTATTTGGCCATCTTTAAATTTACCTACTCTAATTTTAGGACCTTGCAGATCTTGCAGAATTGTAACAGGCGCGTGAAGCTCTCTTGAAAGGTCGCGAATATGAGTCAAAACAGCCAAGTGATCTTCGTGTGTGCCATGACTAAAGTTAAGTCGAGCTACATTCATGCCAGCTCTAATGCATTTTTCAAGATTTTTTTTACTAGACGTAGCCGGCCCGATAGTGGCTACAATTTTTGCTCTACGATCTGCCAGCATATTCATTAAGCCTTACGGTTTTGATAATAACTCATTTTTTGAGTTAATTGAGATAACTCTTCTTGATGGCGTCTGTTGAGTCGATCCATCTCTTGATCATGAGCTTCTCTCTGCTGAGCAATCTTTTGATCTAATTGCGTTGTTTGAGATTCTGACGTCATTCTATACTGCTTATCACGCTGCTCTAATCTTGTATTATAATAAGCATGCGTTCTCTCCATCTCTTTCTTATGGGCATTTTTCATCTCGTCTATTGTCTTTTCGTAGTTTTGAACAGTATTGCTAATTTTATCATTAAATTTCATTTCATTTTCATGAAGCTTCTGTTGATTTCTAAGACTTAATTCATCATGCTCTTTCATTGCAGTTAATCTTTGTTCTTTTAAGTTTTTTTGATACTGTTCCTTCATCTGATTTAAAGAATCCTCATAGTAGAGGGCCATTTTTTCAAGATTATTTTGAGTGATATCTAAAGTTTGTTTGATTCGTTTCTCCGTCTGTCCAGTTATGACTTGCTTTTCTGTTGTGTGATTTAACTCAAGCTGGCTTCGATCCTGCCTGTTTCTTAACTGTGTAAAATCAATCTTGTCTTTATAAAATCTGTCGTGCTCTTGAAAAATCTTGTCCTTCTCTCTAACTATTTTTTGTATCTGCTGCTGTCTTTGATCAGTCGCGGCCCTAACCGTGCCCTCTTTTTGCATTTGAAGGTCACTTATTTTGTCTTCATAGGCCATAATTAAATTATTCTTTTCACTTTTCCCAGAACGCCTGATAGCCGCTGCTTCCATTTTTTGTTGTTTTCTAAGTTCAGCAATTTTCCCTTTGAGAGTTCCGATCTGATAATCAATACGTCCTTGAACTGAATCTTTTAAATCTTCTTGTGCTTTTGCGTTAGCATCTAATTTGTTTGCATACGATTTACGATATTTGTTATTTATACTTTCAACGTTATCACGCATCTCAGATCTAATATTATTTATATTTATTTCGTTTTCACTATTTAATTCCGAAATTTTTTGCATGTTATTCTTTTGAAGGCGAGTTGCTTGGGACTCAAAGTTATTTTTTAACATTTTTGTATTAAGCTCAGCATTTCTTCTGTACTCACCTTGCTGACGGGTCAAAGCTGCTACTTTATTATCTCGCTCTTCGCGAGTCACATTCTGCTCTTTTTTATGGCTACCTAAAAGCTTCTGGCGCTGCTCTGCTAAAGACTCTTTGGTAACCTCTTGAGCTTTTTCCAAGTTAACCTGGTACAATTGATCTTTATGCTTAATTTCTGATTGAAGATTTGTGCTTAATGTATTTCTTTGCACTTCGGCAACTTTTCGCTCTTTTTCAATTTGCCCTGCCAATGATTCTTTAATCTTATTTTTTTCAAATTCGTAATTTTCTGCTTTTTGTTTAATTTGATCTTGATAAAGATCTTTGAGTTCTTTTATTTTCTGCTGATTATTTTGATCTTTTTCGGTTAGCACTTCACGAGAACGACTTTTAAGAGCCTCCATTTGCTCACTATGATCATTTTTTAACTCTTCGATTTCTTTAGCATACTGTTGCGTAAGACGTCTTATCTCACCTTTATGTTTTTTAGCATTTTCTGCTTCTTTATTTTCATACTCATCTCGCTCACGCCTAACAGCATCCGAACGATTTGAAGTTCTGCTAACAGATGACATCCCTTCCTCCTTGAAGTGAATCCATCAACCCTCATCTTAAAGCATATCATAAGAATTACTGCTATTGATTTATAGCTTTACAAACAAGACTTTGAACTATTGATCTATGAAGTTTTTTTGCCTAAACAATCGTCTGAGTCTAGCTTCTTCATCTTTTGTTCTCTTTAAAATCAGCTCTTCTTTTCGAAGCTGTTTTTGTTGAGAGGCAATTTCACGACTTATGACCTGAGCATTAAAATCTGCGACCTCAGTAGCAGCCGCTTTATTTGCTGGCAGCCAGAGCTTTATTTTTTCTTTTACTTGCTCTTCACCGGCTTGTGTTAATTTTGCCCAGTCTTTAACTTGTGGTAAAAAATCATATGGCTTAAGAATGCCTATCTGCTCTACATAGCTTGCACTTAATCCACCAAACCAGTTTTCAAAACCTGCTACGATTGGATACTTTGTTTTTGAATAATGGGTTACAAATACAACTTCTCCTGACATAACTCGCAAGAGCGCTTTTTTGTCTTCAATTTGCAGAAAAACTTCATCGTTTTTTTTTAAATTAAAATCACCATAAGCCATTGAAATTTTTAAATTACTTTTTGCTTTTAAAAAAATGGCTCCTTCTGCAAGGTAAAGTTCTTTAGCACTATTTTTAATCACAATAGTATTTTGCTTCAAAAAAAATTCACTCAAAGAGTCTAACTCTAGCTGAGCTCCATTTACCTTACTCTTGACCGCACAACGAGCGTCCTCTTGCCAACAATTTTTAGTACTAAAAACTAGATTTGAATTTAACTCCTCGGCCCTGACATGAACATCAACTTGAAAAGCAAAAATAAATAAGAAAATACGCAGATGAACTCGGATCAAGAGTTCACTCCTTTTGATAATTTGCGAGCTTGCTGTAGAAGTTGTTGATTTTTAAAATTCTTCTCGATTACGTTAAATACTTCCCTGGCCTCATCAGTTCTATTTTGAGATTGAAATATTTGCGCAAGTCTTAGCATAATGAAACCTGTTAGATTATGATCAGGAAACTGCAACATCATTTCATCAATTACTACCACCGACTGGCTATATTGATTTGACAGAAAATAACTCTCAGCTAATAAAAAACGAACTTCTACAGCCTCTTTGGTTAAAGGGTAATCTTCTTTTAGAGCCTTTAAAATTATGATGGAATTTTTAAAATTTTGCTTACGAAATTCGCTCTTGGCCTTATCCATAAGCATAGCAATGGAGTCAACTTTTAATGCATCTTGTGGAACTAAAACAACACTAGCAAGATTTCTAAGTTGATATTTTTTCGCATCATCTTTTGGCCATTTTTTTTCAGGGAAAAGACTTGCTACGTCTTGTTTAAAGCGTTCTAACTCATTTAAGGCTATTTGTCTTTTGAGCTGCTCTTCTTCAACAGATTGTTTTAATTGAGAAACCTGTTCTGTTAGCTCCTCAACTCCACTAAAATGGTGGCGAAAAACATCGTAAGCCTGCTGTAGCCCCAAAGTAAGTGATAGACAAAAAATCAAGAAAAGACTTTGCTTTTGCATGTTATTTTATCGGCTCAATTTAATAAAAAATTAAAGTCTAGTCTAGCGCAGCATTTAAAATATATAACGCAAGCTTATTCATCTTGACCTATAATCGGCCACAGCCTTAGGCTGATCCACCTACTATTGAAATGAGGCCATACCAGATGAATAAATCTCAACTCATCGAAAAAGTTTCTGAAAAAACTAGACTCCCTAAAAATCAATCGGAGTTAATATTGGATGCTGCCATTGAGCTTATTCAAAGCGCTGTCTCAAAAGGAGATTAC
>CAYMKD010000289.1:0-3818 GCA_964390435.1 uncultured Pseudobdellovibrionaceae bacterium
ACTCAGTGGTCTCAAGGCAAGCAAAAAGATTTTCGAGATTTTTTATCAAAGACGGACAAAAATATTTTTCTTCTCACTGGTGACAAGGATACCAAGTTTACAGACCTTAACAAAAACTTAGTTCCTCTTAATAAGAGAATTCGGCACCAGGTAGCCTTAAACTCAGGACATCGAGTTTTATGGGATCACCCTTTGTGTGTAGTTGATTTGATTCAACAAGCTTAGATTGATTCTTCACCCTATTTCTTCACAAATCATGCAAATTCATATAATATATAAAGCAAGTATGAGGTTTATTATGAAAATACGTGTACTTTTAATTTCCTTCTTTTTTTTAAATGCCTGCTCTTCAAATGAAAAAACTCAAGAAGCTTCATCAGTAAGAAGTTCAAACTCATCGATCAGGAGCATTTCGTCATCAAAAACTCAAGTTAACTTGGTTGTTGGTCCATTACGACCTAATCAAAATAACCAAATGGGCCAGTTAATTATCTCCGTATGCAATAACAAAGCCTGTTACAAATCAGATGGAGAAGATCCTAACTTTTATATGCACCATCTAGACCCTGAGTTCCCCCACAAAATAGAATTAAGCCAAGGGCAAGAGTATGTGACTCAAAGTTTATTTCTTGATGAAGGTGAGTACTCTATTTTTATACACCATGACCGGAACCACGATGATGAAGTTAAAAGTGACACCTGTGGAATGTGGGGAAAACCTACAGATGGCATTGGTTTTAGCAATAATTTAGATCCGCGAGATGAATGGGGGAGACCTAGTTGGAAACAAGTTAAAATAAATATCCCCCAAATTTCTTTGAGGGATATTGAGATTCATCCAATTTATATGTGCGATGATAATTAAAAAGCAAAGCCTATATGAATTTTTGCGTAGGTGCCATCGACTGTAAAAGCATCTGTTTCTACATTATTAATAGACTCTTTACCTTTTCCAACTTCACCATTGAGAATACCTAGCTCACCACCAATTAAAAAACCCATTAGCTTAGCTCCGCCCTCTATCCCCACAGAGTAAGTACTGCCGGCAGTTGATTCTACTTTAGCATAATCAGTGCCTAGGTAAGTTATATCAAAAGTATATTTTTGAGATAAACTATACGACCCAATCACACCCACAAAAGCTAATGTGTCGATAAAACGATAATTTACAAGAAGAGCCATTCTAGTAAAGGCCGCTTTGGCTTTTATATCATTTAAACTAGCCTCCACACCCAAATTTTCATAACGAACCCCAAGACCTATCGGAAAAACTGGAGGCTTAACAATAACATCGGCACCAATTCCACCTAAAGTTTTTGCATCAGGTATAGTTGCATCTTCGCTTACGTCATTTTTTGCAGTATTTAAAGTATAATTCCCACGAATTTCAAGTAATGCATTTGCTTTTTGATTTAAACCAAAAAGTCCGATCACTAAAGTTAATATAATTAAATAATTTTTCATTGAAATCCTCCTTAATTGATACCTAGATATTGTTTCATGATTTTAAGCAAAATGACTAGTTATTATTTATTCTCTAGGCTCTGTCTAGCCTCTGCCAAAGCATATGATCTGCAATTACAAGAAAAGCCATAGACTCCACCACGGGAACTGCGCGAATCATAATGGCTGGATCATGACGTCCCCTTTTTGCAGTATCAAGAATAGAAGAAGTTGGCTTAAAGCCTAGACTTAAGGCAAGTGGCTCCCCAGTAGTGATCCCACCACGAATGCCACCATACACATCTGGTGTGGATTGGTGAAACTCAGTTCCAGAAATTTCACCGGCATGAAAGCCTAAACCAAATTCAATACTATTAGTTGCCCCGATCCCCATAAGAGCCGAGGCCAGATCTGATTTAAATTTATGAAATACCGGTTGGCCTAAGCCAACAGGCAAAGCTTTAATATGAAGCTCTACTTTTCCACCATAACTTTGTCCTTCGGCTTGAGCTTGCTTTAGAAGGGCTTCAACTTCTGCACCCTGACTACCTGGAAATCTCGCTTGATATAAATCTACTTTTTCTGCAATAAGCTTATCAACAACACTACGATCTTCAGTTTTAAGTTGAATAGGTCCAATCTGACTAACAAAAGCAACCACTTTAAGCTCTGGTAAAACTTCTTTTAAAAACATCTCGGCTACAGAGCCCGCCATCACTCTGGCCAGAGTTTCTCGGCCAGAAGCTCGACCGCCACCTCGGTGATCACTGTGAGAAAATTTGAGTTTCCATAAATCATCAGCATGCCCTCTACGAGGCTCTTGTTTTATTTGTTCATAATCTTGCGATCTTGCATCTTGATTTAAAACAAGTGCGGCGATTGGTGTGCCTAAAGTTTTACCTTCAAAAATTCCACTTAAAATTTGTGGTACATCACTTTCTTGCCGCTGAGAAGTGAGCGCATGACCCGGCCTTCGCCTTTTTAACCACCACTCAAATCTCTCTTGATTAAAGCGCACTCCTGCTGGACAGCCATCAATGACGGCGCCAAGTCCCACTCCGTGGCTTTCACCAAAAGTGGTAACTCTGAAATGTTGACCAAAACTATTTGCTGACATCTTATTTAAGCTCTAACTCGATTCCTTGATTATGGCAAGTTTGCCAGAAAGGTCTTTGTGGATCAGCTTGAGCTTTAAACATTTTTAAACCAGAAATATACTTGGCTTGCTTCAATAAGGCATAGGCTCGAGCTGGAGAATTTTCTTGATAACTTAAATCTACTACGAACTCAGGCTCAAAAGAATTTTTAGGCAACTCTGTTAACCCAGAAGCCCAAATCAGAATTTTGCAACTACGAGCCTCCTCTTGTCCTTCTCGCGGCTGGCCCGTTCGAGCTGAGTAAAAATGGGCTTGAGGTAGAATCTTTTTTATAAGCGATAAGGTCCCCCCTCCACCCCAGACCACTGTGGTAGCTTGATCTTTAATCTCTTTTAATAACTCAGTAAGCCCAATAAAATCTGTATTACGCCCAAGCCACTGCTCTCCAGGCTCGCTAAAACACATTGTGTTTACACTGCCCAATTCACTAGCCAAGGTTGTTAGTTTTTGACAATACTCTTTTGCCTTTAATTTCAATGGAGAAGTGACCGCCGCATAGCGAAGCCCTAACTGTGTTAGAAACGGCATGGCAACATCCCACTCATCAATAGAAATTTCTATTTTAAATACTGGCAAGGCTTTTTCAGCAAAGAACTCCAAATGCTCCATTGGAGTTCGACTATGATTTACAGGGCAACCTAAAACAGCGGCAAACCGAGTCACAGGTGATAATACATTAAACCACTCGAATAAACTGGGCTGATCCAAACTAGAGCCCGGCCCTTCGTGCCAAAAATTAATTGGCATTTTCTCTTTCTGAAAAAGCCTATACCAAAGCCAACGACCATTATCTGACATAGGTAAAAAGCTTCGCCGTTCAGTATCTTTTAAATACCACTTATGACCTTCTATTAACTCTACCCAATCATTAATTTTGATTGCTAGTTTGAGCTGTTTACCACCACTTTCTTCTAAGCGTTTTGCAGCTTGCGCAAAAGACTCCTCTTTAGATCGATGATGAAGCGAGGCTATCGGCGGCAATCCCAAAGGACTCTCTCCTAATTCACAGGGCCAATCCCAGTTATCATAAGTGTGCGTTGTCTCTGAAACATGACCAGTTCGATAAGAAAAAAGAATTTTGGATATGGGCCATAGTTGATTAATTTTTTCTATTTGTTCTTTTGTAAGAAGATCATCGCGCAATTCTAAAGTTTGCAGGCCTAAGCTTAAAAGGTGCTCAAGATAATTTTTAAGTTTTTCATCACTCTCAAACCAATG
>CAYMKD010000290.1:0-3797 GCA_964390435.1 uncultured Pseudobdellovibrionaceae bacterium
TATTTTGAATTAACTAAGATAGTAGACTTAATATATCCACATATCGATTGGCCTGCATGGCTTACAAAAGATGAGTTGTATAAACTTGTTAAAATTTCTGTTGAGCGAATTATGCTTTTTCCAGAGCAAAGGATAAAATATGGCTTAGCTGATAATATGTCAGAGCATTTTATCAGGGCGGCAAGAGAGTATTGGTGGCAGTGGTCTGCGGTAGAAACAGCTCTAGAGACCTTATTTAAAGCAAACAGAGATTACACGCAGTCAGAAATCTTAAGTAGCTGGCAAGAGTACTGGGCAGATCTCAGTCATAGTGCTGCAGGCAAAAGGGCAGCATTAGATTTAGAGTATTTACTTACCAATCGTTTGGGGCTTCGTTGGAACTCTGGGGGATATTTACTCTTCTTGAAGGGTGAACCGCAATACTCTCTTCAAGATTTAAAAGATCTTAATCTTTTTAGATGGGTTTCTGCGCGAGCACAAAGCGCTTATTCAGAAGATCTTAACTCTGTTAAAAACAACTATGGTCTTAATGAATTAGAGCTAGGAGCACTTTATAAGCAAATGAGTCCATATTTAAGTATGTTGGGTATTGAACTAGAAAATCCAAAAGAGTTTATTCGTAAGCGAACGCTTGAGGCAAATCTATTTATGCCGCAAGCAAATGGTGAGCCAAAGTTGAGTCCTTTTGAGTTGGTGAATTTGATATTTTACTTTGGATCAACAGTGAGTGCAGATAAAGATTGGTCTGCTGAGTTAAAAAATCAATGCGCTGTACAAGGTGGTCAATGGTATGCAGATTGTGTGCAGCCTTGGCTTAATAATAACTATAAGGGTATTACAAGTTTTTGGATGCCTGAGATGTCATCTTATTTTAAAAAGCTAGATGAAGATGATAAAGAAGATTTCATCAGTTATGTTTTTACTGCTGCGGGATTAGGAAAACAGTTCCCTATAGATGAGCTTGTAGGAGTTCCTCAAATTCTTCAATACATTGAGGGGCTGATGTTAAACTATGATATAAGTGGTGATGGTAAGCTGCAGACAGAAGAGGCCTTGAGGGCTTATCCAGTCTTTAAAAAAATGTTAAAAGAGTTAAGTGGTTTAGAAACTGATAAGGAAGTTAAAGCCCTCTTTGCTTATATTATGAGATATGGTTATGCTCCAGGAGATATCTTTGACAAGATAGAGTTTATTTGGTGGCGAGATCACCCCGAGTCTTGGAATTTAAAAACAGATCGATTGTTGTTATCTAGAATTTTATCTAATTTATCAGCCTCAAGTCGAGGCGAGCCTCAGACTATTCGCCCATAGGGCTGACTCGTTGATCGTCCTCAACCTTGGTCTCGTTTTAAATTTTCTAATCAAACCGATAAGTTAATTGAATTTGGAGGTTTTTTTAGATGAGAAAGTTATTTTATAAAATTTCATTTCTGATTTTATTCACTATCTTTGTAGTTTCTTATTTTTTTCCACTAGCTTTACTATTTTTAATAATTTTTGCCCCTATAATTTCAGTGGGTCTGTATCACACTCAGCAAAAGAAAAAAGCGGTTTTAAGAAACTTTCCAATCTTAGGAATTTTTAGATATTTATTAGAAATGGTTAGACCTGAAATTCAGCAGTATTTTATTGAGTCAGAAATTGATGGTGCTCCTGTACCACGTGAAATTCGTTCTGTTGTCTACCAAAGAGCAAAGCAACAAACAGATACGATTCCATTTGGTACGCAGAGAAATGTATATGAAGAAGGTTACGAATGGATTGGGCATTCATTAGCGCCTAAATCTATTGATGTAAACTCCTTAAGAGTTTTAATTGGTGGACCGCAATGTGAGAAGCCTTACTCGGCCAGTATTTTAAATATTTCAGCAATGAGCTATGGGGCGCTAAGCAAAAATGCAGTTTTAGCACTCAATGGCGGAGCTAAAATGGGTAGCTTTTATCATAATACCGGAGAAGGTGGGATTAGTCCTTACCATTTAGCCGAGGGTGGTGATTTAGTTTGGCAAATTGGAACGGGATATTTTGGTTGCAGAACTCCAGATGGCAGTTTTAGCGAAGTTGATTTTAAAGAAAAATCTCGTTTAGAAAATGTAAAAATGATCGAGATTAAACTTTCGCAAGGAGCAAAGCCAGCTCATGGGGGGTTATTGCCAGCAGCAAAAATTACTCAAGAAATTGCGGATACTAGGAAGGTAGAGTTAGGTAAAGATGTGGTTTCTCCTCCAGGGCATAAGGAATTCTCAACTCCTAAGGGTTTATTGCAATTCGTAGCTAAACTTAGAGACCTCTCTGGAGGCAAGCCTATCGGATTTAAACTTTGTATAGGTCAACCTGCAGAGTTCATTGCTATCTGTAAGGCAATGATTGAGTTAAAAATTTATCCTGATTACATTGCAGTTGATGGTGGTGAAGGTGGTACGGGAGCGGCTCCTTTAGAGTTTTCAAATAGTGTTGGAGCTCCTTTAGAAGAAGGGCTCACTTTTGTTCATGATATGTTGACGGGTTTTGATTTACGAAAACATATTCGAGTCATCGCGACAGGTAAAGTTATGAATGGTTTTAATATTTTTTCTAGAATTGCTCTTGGAGCTGATTTATGTAATTCAGCTCGAGGCATGATGTTGGCTCTTGGTTGTATCCAAGCACGTCGTTGTAACACGAATCATTGTCCAACAGGCGTTGCAACAAGTAATGAAGAGCTTATGTATGGACTTGATCCAGGAGATAAAAAAGTAAGAGTTTATAACTATCATAGATTTACAGTGAAGGCTTTTGCTGAACTTTTAGGAGCTTCAGGAGCACAAAAAAGTACTGAAATCTCTAGAGCAAATATTTATCGACGTATTTCTGGAGACTCTGTAAAAACCTATGCAGCCTTATTTGTACCTGTTGAACCAGGAGCTTTTTTAAAAGGTATTGTTCCAGCTGCGTATCAGAGTGAATTTAAGCAGGCAAATCCTGAAACCTTTTTGCTAGCTGCTTAAGAGAATACATAAATGCAATCATGAGAATAAAAATCTATTGCTTAGTGGCTAGCGCCCTGTCTAGCAATAGTGATTTCGGTATTTGTCAGATCAAGTCCCCAGTAGCTACCTAGAGTCGTAAGATTGGGTATTGTGCCACTGATATGGCTATTGTTGTCTGTATCAATATCGGCGGTGACAGCGCTATAACCATCAGCACCCTTTTTCCATATTAAAATACGAATACCATCAATAGCATCATTATATACATCAATAACTAAATGAAGATCTTGAGGTTGGTTGAGATCAAAGCTAGTAGAAGATAAAGTGATATTGGCACTGCCATCAATTGATAAGGTTGCACTTAAAGCAAGATTAGAAGTACGAGTAAAAGTAAGTTTAATTCCTTGAGTTAAATTATTACTAGTTAAGTCCCAGAGAATTAAGGTGGAGCCTGTTTGTTGCAAATTGGCTTTAACTTCAAAGCTATGCCTAGTGCTGCTACTTACTAGCTCATCAAAGAGAATTTGCCCAGTGCCAGACAAAAGATCTCTACTTGAACTAGTAAACTGATTACCAGCTAAGGTTGTATAACTATCAAGTCCCGGTAAATCTCCAGAACTATCAGATGGAAGAGCGCAGGCAGTAAGAAAGCTAAATGTGAGCAAGTATAAGTAAAGACGAAGCGAAAAATGCATATATTAAAATTGATTTTTCCACATCATGGATTCAACAGGGAGGGGCTTTTTGTCGTTGTACTTTGCGGAATCTTTGACATTGTAAGGAGTTTTTACCTTGCCATCAACTTTGAAGTAAATGAGTTGGCCAACG
>CAYMKD010000291.1:0-3793 GCA_964390435.1 uncultured Pseudobdellovibrionaceae bacterium
TTACATTAGTAAGCCATTTTCTACTCAGGAGTTAATTGCTCGTATGAGAGCTCTTTTGAGAAGATCAACAACACCTATTGGTAATTATATTCAGGTGGGAAACCTTGTAATTGACTCACTTAAAAGAGTTATATCTGTAGGTGAGAAGGCAGATAGCATTCCAGCCAGAGAGTTTGCATTGCTGCATACATTGGCAGTTGATCCGGCCCGTATTTGGAGCAAGGACGAGCTTCTAGATTATGTCTGGGGCCAAGCTGCTGCAGCCGTAGATACAAATGTAGTTGAATCTACAATCACAAATGTAAGAAAAAAGCTGCATGATTTAGGCGCAAGTGTATCTATAAAAAACTTACGAAATGCCGGTTACTGGATTGCGCAGTAGATTCTTTGCAATTATTTTAACAGTGCTATTAATTGTGACGGCAGGAGCTGTCTATCTCTACGCAATTTTTTTGCAGCAAGAACGTTTAGCACTTATTGATCAACAGGTCAGAGAAACTGCCGCCGCACTTGTAGATTCTCAACTTGGTGATTTTAGAAAAATTGATTTTGACCAGGCCGATGAGATTATTTCTGAAGAACTGGGAGAATCAAGAATTGGTAAATTTTTTATAATTCGTAACTCAGCTGGCGAAACTATATTTGAAAGTTCAAGTGCTCAACTTTTGCCTATTGCTGAAGTTCCTAAAGATCAGAAGTGGTTTAAGATAACAACAAAGGGGAAGTTTATACGTGGGCTTAACTTAAAACTGCCCAGATTTCCGGATAGAACTCTTCAAGTAGGTATAATGCTTGAAGAGTCTATAGTTAATCCAAGTTACTTTTCTAAAAACTCTTTTGTATTTGTCTCAGTTGTTTTAGTGTTAGGGCTCATTGCTTCATTTTTGCTTACATCTTTTTTGCTCCACCCAATTGCACTGCTAAGCCGATTTTTAAGTGAGATAACTTCTGCCTCGCACAGACAAACACTTTTGCCAAATGTGCCAGATTATGTAGCAAAAAATCCTGACCTTAATTCAAGTGATGAGTTTGAGCGAGTTACGGCCGGGCTTAATGAGTTGATTAACAAAGTTAATAAAAACTATCAGTTTTCAAGATTATGGGCATATCAAATGGCTCATGAACTTAAAACACCATTATCTCTTGCCAATATGGAAATTGAAAAACTTCAAAAGCGACTTAATCTATCTCCAACTGACACCGAAGATTTAACTTCTGAGAATTTAAGAATTTCAGAGACCATTAACTCTTTTCTTGGTTGGGCAGAGCTTGAAAACTCTTCAAGTTTAAAACATCTTTTTATGAATCAACTTAGTAGTTGTGTTAAATCCGTTGTCGAAAGAATGAATAAAAATAATTATAATATCGTTTTAGAATTAAAAGAGAACGTGACAATTCCGGCAAATCCACAGCACTTAGAACAGCTCATTCAAAACCTTATTCAAAATGCTATTAATTATGGTGGTTCGAATCCAGTGACTATTCGTATTCTAGATAACGAACTTCAAATTGAAGATTGTGGCCCTGGAATTTCAGATGAAGTTGTAGCCCGTTTGGGTGAGCCCTTTAATAGAGGGAGTCATTTGAGCTCAACTATAAAAGGACATGGGTTGGGGCTTGCGTGGGTTATGTCCATTTGCCGACTTTATGGTTGGAAGATTACATTTTTGAATCAAAACCCAGGAGCTCTAATTTCTGTAAAATTTAAATCTGATTTTTTTGAGTTTCCAACAATCAAGCATAATTTTAAACCTTTAGATAAGCTATAAGACATAATTCTACTTGATAGCTCCTAACAATTATCAATAGATAATTAAGTATACAGAAATTTCTTGTATTGTAAATTTGACTTTAATGACTATTTATTTACTAATCTATTAGAAAAATGGCTCGGGAAGTTTCACTCCACAACTTCTTGCAGCTTGAACTAAGCTGGATACATCTTTGTAAAGTATTTGAGAAACCATACATTTTACACGCTGATCTCTAATAAGATCTCTGTTCTCAGTATTTGTTGCATCACTTATTACACAGAGCTCTTTAGCTAAAAGAGTGTCTAAAAAATCTGAATTAGCTATAAGGTCAAGTATATCTGTGCATTTTTCATAAGTCATCGGCTCAGAATTTGAGCAATTGTTATTTGCATGGACATGATTAGCTGTGAGAGCAAGGCTGATTGCAAGAATAATTTGATAGACTATTTTCATAATACTCTTCCTTCCATAAAGATTCATTTATAAATAGGTGATCTTATAAGCATTCTCTAGAAGGATTTATTAACGATGTAAAAAAGTTAAAGAATTGTGAGCAGATAGCATTGGAGTCTATTATAGCTCCATATAAGTTAATTAGATGTTCAGTTTAAAACGAATATAGGCCAGTACAAGAATGTATAGTTAAGAGAAATTTAATTATTAATTTATAGAACTTCAGGCATAAGAGGTGCGAGACGGAGATTTCATATCAGAAATCTTGATTTAAATTATTATTTAAACGTAGTTTGAAAGTAAGCTGTAAAGAATGCTTAGGTCTGTTTTTTGTCGTTGGTCAACATACATAATAACAATCAAACAAATAACTTTTGTTTAACTATTTTAGTGACTCTGTACTTAGTATTGGTGATAAATCAAACACATAAAATTAAAACTATTAACCCATATAATTGCGATTTTATTTCGTATAATTGGAAGCTTTAATTGAAAAAGTCTCAACTATGCAAAGTGTAGGTCTTTTTTAATGATTACCAGGTTTGAAGATTTTTGTTTTTGGGCTTTGTTAAGCCTAAGACTAACACGTGCTCTTAGCTCCATTTGATCAAAGGGTTTTGTGATGTAGTCATCAGTGCCAAGAGAGAGTCCGGTGACTTTTTCACTAGATTGATCTTGAGAAGTAAGAAATATAATAGGGAGGTGAGTGTATTTCTTTTCACTTTGAATTTCCATGTAAAGTGCAAAGCCATTGGTATCAGGCAATGAAACATCGAGAATAAGAAGATCCATAAAAATTTATATAATAAAATTGGACGCTTTGGGTTTTGTTTAGAGTTAATTATAATTAAACATAACTAGTCAAAGGTCACTTTTTATAACAGGCAAAGTATGTCTCTTTATTAAAAAAACACAAAGCCCACATATTTTCATGTCGGCTTTGCTTAATAATCAAAAGTTTTGCCAATTACTTAGGCACGCTTAGCCAAGGAGTGCAATTTAAGCCATCATCAATAAGTTTATCGCCAGCTACCCTATGCCAACTTTCCCGCTGCTCTGTAGTTATGCCTACAGAACTTAGTACGATCCATTTGACAGTATCTAAAATATAGGTCAAATCGCTAGGTATTATAGCATCAAAAAAAGTTCCTTTCGCTTCTATTTCAAAGCAACGTAATGTATTTAGACGACTAAAAAAAGAAGAAGAAACTTTGGGCACCTCAATATTTCGTAAGTTCAAATGGAATAATTTTTCTGGATGGCTAAAGGTAGTTCCATCTAATTCAAAATCAAATGCTATTTCGCCCTTTCTCCAATATCCTGTATTAACTTGCAATCTATGTAAAGATGGAAGATTTGCAAAAACTCCTTTTAAAAATCTTATTTTTGCAGAGCCTTCTTTAAGCTCAGCTGCTAACGTAAGATTCTGCAAAGAATCTAAGTTTTTGAAAAACTCAGGTTTCACTACAGTTCCAGGAACTCGAAAGTTTATACTAAGTGTTTTTAAATTTTTTAATGGCCTAAATAGGTTCTCAGGTAGCTCCGCCGCAGTCACACTAATCGTTAATCGCACAAGATGAGTAAAT
>CAYMKD010000292.1:0-3792 GCA_964390435.1 uncultured Pseudobdellovibrionaceae bacterium
TTTAAATTGATTGTTAAAAAGTCCCAAGCTAAATGAATGGCTTCTTTTTTAAAATAATCTCCAAAAGAAAAATTACCTAACATTTCAAAAAAAGTATGGTGTCTTGCTGTAAACCCGACGTTTTCTAAATCGTTGTGTTTGCCACCAGCACGCACACATTTTTGTGAGCTCACCGCTTTGGTGTAGGCGCGTTTTTCTAAACCCAGAAAGGCATTTTTGAACTGGTTCATACCAGCATTAGTAAAAAGTAAAGTGGGATCGTTATCAGGAATAAGCGAAGAGCTTGCAACTTCTGTGTGGCCCGCTTTTTTAAAATGATCTATAAAACGACGGCGAACTTCAGAGCTTTGCATACAGAGCCTTTCTAATAATACTAGAAGTAAAACCACGACTGGCAAGAGCCCGGGCTAATTTAGCGGGCTCAGACTTTCGGGTTTTAAGTCTTTTTAGCATAGCAAGAGCTTTTTCAAATTCCAATTCATCATCTACATCAACGGTGGGAAGGCCCTTTTTCTGCAGGTAGTTGTTAATAAAAAGAATGCCTTTATGCTTGCGATGTAGGGAGCCTGCGACCTGTTCGGCGAGTTCCCCCTCTTCTTTAAGCCATCGGTGAGTGGTTACATACTCCAAGGCCTCAGCAATTTCTGCTGGTTCGTAGCGGCGAGCTAATTTGGTTTTAAGCTCTTTAGCTGAGTGATCTCTTCTGGAGAGCAAGTTCATCGCATAGCTGATCGAAGACATCGAATTAGCTTTTGGAGCTTGATCCTTACTTTTAGAAAAACGAGATCTTTGAAAGCGCATAACGTATCGTGTCTTAACCTTTCTAAATTGGCCCCACACGGATTGACAGTCTCCTTGTGAAAAGCGACAACTTTTTGTTCTATCTTAAGGAAGGCCTCTTGCCAAATTTTTTACTCAAACTTGCAACTCTTGGGCCCATTGGCAAAATTGGTAAAATGCCAGGAACCATTGGGACTGTCGCAGCCCTGCCCTTGGCTCTGGGATTAATGTATTTAGGACCTGTGGTTTATATTGCTTTCACAGTTCTTTTGTTGCCTGTATCTATTCTGAGTAGTGAGCTCTATGAGCGTCATTCTGGGGAGCACGATCTCTCTGAGGTGATTATTGATGAGGTTTTGGGACTTTTAATTACCATGGCTCTCTTGCCAATGACTTGGCAGAGTTTTGTTATAGGCTTTTTACTTTTTCGCTTTTTTGACATTCTCAAACCTTTTCCTATTAGTTGGTTAGACAAAAACATCAAAGGGGGCGTGGGAGTTGTTGTAGATGATGTTGCTGCTGGTGTTATAGCAAATATTATTTTACATCTAATTTATGCAAAGACTCTTTGGCTGGGAGTTCAGGTGATAAGTTCATGAGTGTCGTTGAGGAAAATTTATTAAAACTAATTGATGAGCTCAGAAAGCAAAAGGCAACAGTGAGCTTTGCTGAGAGCTGTACCGGTGGACAGCTTTCGGCTCTTTTGACATCTTGCGCGGGAATTTCTGATATTTTTATGGGTTCTGTGGTGAGTTATTCTTACCAAGCCAAAGAAGATCTATTAAGTGTGGATGCGCAAACTTTGCTTGCTGATGGCGCAGTGAGTGAGCGCGTGGCGCAACAAATGGCTTTGGGTGTGAAGCGTCAGTTAAAAAGTGATTGGTCTATAGCGATTACAGGAATTGCCGGTCCGAGCGGCGGCACTCCAACTAAGCCTGTGGGAACTGTATGGTTTTCCGTATGTGGCCCAGAGATTGTAAGGTCTCAAGTGCAGTTGTTTAGCGGAGATCGTAAGGATATTCAGGGGGCTTCTGTTCATTTTGCCGTCGACATGTTGCTTGCGGCTATACTAAATAAATAAGAGTAACTTTAATTCCAAGGGGGGATTTTTTCATGGCAACTCCAACTACAGACAACAATAAAACTCGCGCACTCGATTTAGCCGTTTCAACAATTGAAAAGCAATTCGGTAAAGGCTCAATCATGCGTTTAGGTGCAGCTGAAAATTTACATAAAGATATCGAAGCCATTAGCACAGGTTCTATCAGTTTAGATATTGGTTTAGGAATTGGTGGTCTACCGCGCGGTCGAATCGTAGAAATTTATGGACCAGAAAGTTCTGGTAAAACAACTTTAGCGCTTTCAACAATTGCGCAAGCACAGAAAAAAGGTGGCGTTGTTGCTTTTGTAGATGCTGAACATGCTCTGGATGTTGGCTATGCTCGAAAACTAGGTGTTAATACAGAAGATCTTTTAATTTCTCAACCTGACACTGGCGAGCAAGCTTTAGAAATCGTAGAGACTCTAGTTCGCTCTGGAGCTGTTGATGTTCTTGTTGTAGATTCGGTTGCGGCTCTAACACCACGTGCTGAGATTGAAGGCGAAATGGGTGATAGTCATATGGGTCTTCAAGCTCGTTTGATGTCACAAGCCTTGCGTAAGTTGACAGCTGCAATTAACCGTAGCCAAACTCTGGTTATTTTTATTAACCAAATTCGCATGAAAATTGGTGTGATGTTTGGCAATCCTGAAACAACAACGGGTGGAAACGCACTTAAATTTTATTCTTCAGTACGTTTAGATGTTCGCCGCATTGGTGCACTTAAAAATGGCGATGAAGTGGTAGGAAACCGCACGGCGGTTAAAGTTGTTAAAAACAAAATGGCGCCACCTTTTGCTAAAATCGAATTTGATTTGATGTTTGGCGAAGGTATTTCTATGGAAGGCGATGTTTTAGATTTAGCAGCAGATATCGATGTGGTTGAAAAATCAGGAGCTTGGTACAGCTATAAAGGAGAGCGTTTAGGACAAGGACGCGATCAAGCTAAGAACTATCTTAAAGAGCATAAAGACGTTCTAGAGGAAATTAAAAAACAAGTGTTAACAGCTAAAGGTGTTGGCAAAGTTTTAATTAATAAAGAACCCGCTAAAGATGCTGTTGCTGAAATAGATGCAGCGGTGGTTGCCTCTAAAGCAACTCCGGCTAAGCCAGCCAAAAAAGCTAAGCACTAAATAGGTATTTATAAAAACTGAGAGACAAGCTAAAGCCTCATTTTTCAATGAGGCTTTTTTATTAATGGCTTATTAAATGCACAAAGCGAAGGTGGATCTCTCCAGCTTCGCTTTATTAGAAAAGAACCTCCTTCCAACTTAAGGAGGTCCGAATGTCGAACTACTATATAACCTATAGGAGAATTCGTCGTTTCAGAAAGATTGCTAAAGTGATTTTAAGTCTAGTTTTATTGTTACTTGAAATTACAAAGCGTTTTTTAGATCTAACTAAGTAGAGCTTAGGTCTCCAACATGTTCATTACCTAAGATGGGTTTAAACCCCGGGAGCTTTAATTCAAGGACTGTGGACTGGAGAGACCCACCTTTTCTTCCGATAAGCCTTCGATGCGTACTTGGAATATGAAGACTGCACGAAGGTCGAGATTCATTTTAACAACTTTATTTTTGCTTAGCTTTGTTTTTACTCAACAAGCTGAAGCCAGTTTCTTATGTGATCCTTCGACAGCCTCAGAGAAAAACCTACTTGATATTCAAAAAGTAAGTCAGCAGTTAGGGGCATCGCAAGATACGGTTTTATCTTTTGGCGGCCCAGTACAAATGCAAGAGACCTGTGACTCGGTTGCGGATAATGGGATTCCAGATTGTAATTGCAGAATTTCAAGTAAGTTTGGTCGTCGTAAAGATCCAATTACTGGCAAAAGGGGTGTTGGGCATAAGGGGATTGATATTGCAGCAAATACAGGGATTCCTATTCGAGCCGTTGCAGACGGCATTGTGGTT
>CAYMKD010000293.1:0-2968 GCA_964390435.1 uncultured Pseudobdellovibrionaceae bacterium
ATTATCTTGCTGCTTACTTCTTACATTACCCATTACGCACCTCACAACTTATCAATATATATACTCATAATAACATTATTATTATAATATTTGACATTTTTTTTACATTTATTAACACATCGACTAAATGCTGCTGTTTCTTTAATAAATCTTTAAAAATGAAATATAAGGAATGTGTCAAGATTTGACTTAATCTTTCACTAGGAGAGGGAATTTATTTTTAATCGCCCGGTACGCCTTGCATCCTTTAAGCTTTAAATCCTGTAACCCGATCATTCCTGAAAGCACTTCGTCAAGCTCTTTTCCTGGAAGTTGATCACACCTAGCCACATTCAAACTTCGCAGATCTGACAGCAACTTGAGCGCATCGACGAATTTAGTGCTGAGTTGAAGGCAACCAAAAACATTTAAACTTTGCAGCTTGGTCAATTTTTTAAAGACTTCGGTAAATTCCCCTTCTGGCAGGTTACTACAAAGAGCAATATCTAAACATTGCAACTCAGTCAATTTTTCAAGGGCACGGATGGATCTTTCTCCCAGATACCAAGATGAAACAGATAAATTTAGTAAATGAGGGCATTTCTGGCATAGTTCCACTAAATGATTGTCCCTCAGGCTGGTAAATTCAGATAAATTAGCAGAGGTTAATTGATGCTTGATAATGTATTGGATAGCATCATTTTCAGTCTTACATCCGACTGCTTCTAAAGAAATGTGATTACTGTTGATCCAAGCATTTTTAGCCGCAATGGCATTTGTTGGATTCTTTTCTAAAGTTAATAAATCCTGGATAACTATTGCATTCGCCCCTGCTTGGTAAAAAATGTGTTGTTGAACTTCCTTCGGTAAGCTTTTCATGTTAAAGCCAGGAATTAAACTTTGAGCGGTACATTGAATTTAAAAGGCTAATTTATAAGATTCCTTACTTATAAGTCTTGTATGGAGTATCTCTCAGTCGAAGCAGGCTGTTCTGAATATCTCCATTTCCAGTGGAGGCATTTATTTCTCTTAATTTTTTATAAAAAAATGCTTCTAAGTCTTTGTATAAATATGCTTCAAATGGTGATAGGTCCTCGTCGCAACTAGCTAGAGACTCTGTCAGATTTTTAATCCGGTCATTTAAGCTTAAGGCTGACTGCTCAACTTTGCTTTCTGATTTGTAAACTTTAACATTATCAACCTGAAGGTTATTCCTGTTTGAGTAATGAATGCAAGGTTCCATTTTTTGTTTACTTCCAAAAATACCCATTACACTCACCTTTTTACGAATTTTTAATTATATGTTTTAATAATTTCGGTATTGCACTCTCAAAAATGAAAAGTGTTCTTTGATACAGGAAAAATTAAATCGACTGAAGGGAGACTTATCCTCCAAGGTCTCAATACCTGTCTAATTTGATCAAATGTGAAAACTGATTTAGAATATGTCTAAAGCCATCATCCTGCCCTAGGGTTATACTTTGCAAACTAGTCAATTTTTGTAATACTTGAGTTGTTTTCTCAGCGTCAGCTTCATATCTTTTTAAACAATACGGAATCCGCAAATGTTGTATGCTGTTTTTATTTTTAAGCATATTGATAAAATCATTTGCGTTAAATTTTAATCCAACGACACTTAACTCCCGTAAATGAATTTTATTTTCAAGCGCTCCAAGTAATTTCTCGGGTGAAAGTTGACTACAATAATTAACATTTAATTCTAGCAGATCCATATTTTTAATCACGTCAATCAGATCATCCTCAGGAAGTTTTTCACAGCAATCAAGATTTAAACTTTGTAATTTAGACTTCCTTCCAAGCATAGCAACAAATTCTTTTCCAACTTCCCCTTTAAGACCAGCGCCATTAGCGGTAATTGTCAAACTTTGCAACGCTGTAAGTTTATCAAGAGCCATAACATCATTTTCATTAGATTCCATAGGCAATGGCAGAGATAATTTTTGCAAGTGACTGCAACCTTGACATAATTTTTCTAATGACATATGACCCATTGAAAATCCAGACAAATTGATAGATGTCAATTGGTGAGTGATGGCATAATCTATAGCAGCGTTTACATTTGTGAATCCTAATGATTTCAACGAGATGTGTTTTTCATTAATCCATCTCGCTTTATTTACAGCATTCAAAGATTTCAAGTCCGTTGTATCTGCCCCTATTTCATTAAAAATAAGTTCTTGAACTTCCTTCGGTAATTTACTCATATTGAAGCCCGGACTCAAACCTTGCGCGGTGCATTGAACTTGAAAGGCTAATTTATGGGCTTCTTTCGTGTCGAATTTTTCATTGATCTTGTTTTTTAGGATAAGTAAGCTTTCTTGAATTTCATCATTAGCAGTAGAAGCGTTAATTCCCCTCAGTTCGTGATTAAAAAATGCTTCGACTTGGGATAATTCTTGCTGATCTTCTGCTAATGACTTGGTTAGATTTTTAATCCGCTCATTTAGGTTCAAGACTGGCTGCTCAACTTCGCTATCCGAATTGTAAACTTTAACATTCTGACCGGCTAGATTACCTACCTCTCCCTTCGATTTTTCATTTCCTTTTGGGTAGTCATCATATGGTTCTGCTTGTTGCTTACTTCCTACAAGTCCCATTACACTCACCTTTTTTACGGATTTTTAATTATATTTTTTTATAAATTTTAATTAAAAAAAAAGCTTAAAAGTAAATAGCTCTTAACATGGCCTTTATAATTACATGTCATGGGTTTTGGTGCGGCGGCGGAATTAATTGCGATCAATGATGTAGACTTCGCCAATGGACTATCTTCAAAGCATATTTCATCGTGCTTCCCTAGTTAAGTGAGTGGTAGTATTCCGAATAGCAATTTTATCTAACGAGCAGTTAGACTACTGAAGATTCGCTGTATGGGATTATGAATACATAGTCTTACAGATCTTCGATGAAGGAGATGAACTGATGGGTGTTCAGAATAGGGGTGAGCCAGTCGTCTTCTAGCAGGGTT
>CAYMKD010000293.1:2978-3779 GCA_964390435.1 uncultured Pseudobdellovibrionaceae bacterium
TTTCGAGGTTGGGCAGGACGTCATGGGTTTTGGTGCGACGAAGGAAGTGGATGGCTTGATCGGGGTTGTTTTTGAGGGAGTGGAGGCAGGCCATATAGTAGTTGGCGCGGGTGTTGCCGAGCGCGATGGCGTGGGATAGGAACTGCTCGGCTTTATAGAAACTGTTGGTGGCATATTCAGATTTAATGCCTTCCTGCAGGATTTCGGCGAGGGTGAGGTAGGTCAGGCCGATGTCTGAGATGGCTGTATCGTCTTCCGGCTCACTTTGAATATAGGTAGAGAATTGCTCAATGGCCTGCTCAAGGATGTCCACATCGCCTATGACATCGCCAAGATGGTAGAGGGACAGACCGAGACTGTAACGGATGTGGTGCAGCATGGGGTACTGCTCTAGAAGGCGAGAGAGAACAGAGATCGATCGTTCAAAAAATAGAGGGTTAGGGTCATAGCTACCGAGCCAGTCGAGTGCACAGCCATAGTTGTAGAACCAATCGGGATCGGAAGGGCCGAGGGATCTTGTATTATAGGATTGAATCGTGGCTTCGAATTTTTCTATGGCCTCTGCAATAGGTTTTGGATCGTTTGTCAGCTCGCCAAGCTTCATGAGAGCAACTCCCCAATCGTTCCAATAAATGGGCTGGTCGCCACCTAATTGGATCACTTGGGAAAAGAATTTGAGAGATTTTTCATAAAGAGTGATGTCGGAGGTCAACTCGCCGAGCAGAAAGTTGGTCATGGCAAGACCGTGCCAGATCTGGTGATTGCTTTTATCAAGTGAGGTGCCTTTTTGAAATTTTTCGA
>CAYMKD010000294.1:0-3776 GCA_964390435.1 uncultured Pseudobdellovibrionaceae bacterium
ATCTCAAGTAAGCAATCAAAAAATCTTGATCATTATAAAAAGAATGAATATAAAAGAAGTCCTTCCTTAAGGAGTCGTAAATATCTGCTTGCTCTGAAGACAAGAGGGCTTTAGCTTCCTTTACTAATAGATTTAAGGTAATACCATCAGTAGCCATTAAAAATGGAACTATGTCGTCCTTCACTCTATGCACAATATAGTTTTTGCGATTTAAATAATATCCGTTTAATAAAAACAAATAGTTGATTAGCCATTTTTCTTGGCCCGAAATACTTGAATTTATAAAATCAGCATAAAGTATCCCTTTCGCAGTTTTACTATATAAATCATTCACGTCTTTCTTAAAAAGTTTAGACTGTATCATATTCATAACCATGTGTTTATGAATTTCCTGTCCGTGATTAGCCTGTCTTGGCCAGTCTGCTCTAGGCGTATTTTCTACCTCCAAGAAGCTAGTAAAATGAGTTATAAATGCATCCTGCTTACGAAAGTTTGTATTTGTATATTCAAAAACTCGGCCATGAGCCCCATCAGCTAAAGAGAAGTGGTCATCGAACCACCCTTGATTTTGGTTTTTTTCTTTATAAGTTTCTAGTATGCTCATTGTTTTATTTTGCAAATATATAAAAATTCTTTGTGATCCTTAAAGTCCGTTTTGCCACTATTGAAAGACTTATGTTTTATCTCTTTAATTGTCACTTTACCCTTCGTTGAAAGGATATCTACCAATTGCGCCTCAGATATCTTATTGTTCGAAGCACTGCTCTTTGCAGAGTACGTATTATTGTAAGATACCACTATTATCTTCGCGCGTAAATTGTCTATTAAATCTTTAAAAACGAGCGGGGCTTTTGATTTCGAGTAATCACTTTTAAGGTGATTTCTTTTAAATTTCATTGAGGTTCCTTCGAACTCTGTCGGTTTATTCCATTCAACAAGATTTTCTAAGACATGGTAGAAGTTTACATACTGTCTAGCATTGTAGGGCGGATCAATATATGCGATATCGCATGTTATCTCACGGACCAATTTATTCGCATCCATCTTGTATAAAGTCGCACTACCTTTAAAGTCTCGGATAGTAGGCAATCTTAAAGTGACACCCTTGTCTTCAGGTTTTTTTGAAAGGAAATGCTCAAAATGACCCACAGTATTTGCGATTTTATCAGTTGCATACATAAGAGAAGTAAGTAAGATACTTTTTTCGCGCTTTGTAATTTTTACTTTCTCTAGTTCGTCTCTAATATATCCTATCTTTTTTGCATCTGATATAGAAAAATATTTACCGCCATATATCTTAGAGAAATAATTTTCTTTTAGTTTTTTCCCATCTAAAGAATTAAATTCAGCAGTTATTTTTTCTAGCTTTTTTAAATTAAAATCTCCATCTCCAAACCATGCTTGGTATGCAACATAATTCGATGCCAAAAAGTCGTTAATAATTAAATCCATACCTTTATCCAGCATGAAAGCGGATACTACCCCTGTTCCAGCAAAAAGATCAGCAAACACAACTTTACCTTTTGAATACGGCAAAATGCTCTCATAGATATCTTCTAGGAGAGCTTTTTTGCTTCCGGTATAACGCCTGTTCCCAATTGAGAGATCCATAGAACTAGAAATTTTTTATTAGGACCTCTCTTTCTTTTGCATCTCGATTTATTTTATTATAACTAGCGCCTCGGTAGTGATAATCAATATCAACAATATGTAAATCGGTTCTATTAAAGAGCCAGTCCGACAGAGGTTTATTTGATGCACCGACCTTTCCTAATACGTTCGAAATCGCAAACCTCTTTTTATTTTTATTTAATACTTCAAGTAGGTTTATTAATTCCTGTTCCGTCTCCTCAGTCCAGTTGCTTGTTTCATTATAAACAGCGTTTCCAATTAAATATGGCGGATCAGCGTATATAAAGTCTGCTTGTAGTAAAATCTCTTTTACCTTTTTGTCTCTAAAATCTCCACAAATAAAATCACAGTTAATCTTACTAACACGATCAATATATTGTTTTAATTTCTCGATATTATTTTTATTCAAATCAGTTTTTCCGGCCGGCAAATTGAATTCTCCACTCCGGTTAAATCTCATATCATTATTGAAAGAATATACAACCAAAAGGTAAAGCATATCCAAAGAGTCTTTTGAGAATTTATTTTTCTGAGAGTTGTAGGCAGTACGTAGTTTATAATAACCAATAGAGTTGTGGCTTTTAAAGCCATTATTGTCTTTTATTTCAAGTTGTCTATGGTATTTTTTATATCCGTATTTTGCAGAATAAGATAGTTGATATTTTTCAACCAAAATTTCTAATCGGCTTAAAAGCGTTTCAAAACTATATTTAGAGAGATGCTTCAAAAGACTTATTACATTTTCATTGTTATCAATAAAAATAACTTTTTTTGCATTTACACTTAAGCCAACAGTTGCGCCACCACAAAATAAATCAACAAACACTCCTATGTCATCAGGAAAATGATTTTTAAATTGGTCCATTAACCTTGATTTATTTCCTGTATAATTAAGGGGTGTTCGCATAAGAACATTATAGCAAATTTAAATAATAAAAGTCATTGGTAATTAACAACATCAACGAAATTTTGTGATATCTCTATTTATTACTAAGACCATTTTCTTTTGACCCATTTTTTGTTATAGTGTCAATACAACTTAATATAAATGACCTAACCCCTTTGACTTTCCAAAGGATATGGTCGAAAACTCCCAACGAAGATACTGAACCCCGCGTTCAGCAACTCTTCGTTGGGTCATATCGGGAAACTGGTATGTGGTCGCAAGACCTAGCTGGCGCGGGGTTCTGTGTTTCTACACTTCGCACTAGCTTATTATCAGCTAGTTTTTTTAATAATAATTTTATGGACAAAGACCCAACGAAGAAGTGTTCCGAGTGCTTTGCTGAAGTTCCCGCTCAAGCAAAGAAATGTTCGCACTGTGGAAGTAAATTACCACAACCAACATCACGCATAGTAAAAATACTTATAGCGCTTTGCGGGATAGGAATTTTTACAAGTATTGTCATCAATGGTATTGGTGGTTCTTCTACACCATCAACCACCAAAAAGCCAAACTATGAGGGTGGCGCAATTATTTACGCTGAGCCATATGTCTCACGGCTCCTTAAATCACCATCGACTGCTGACTTCTGTTCTGGCACAGCGACTGACCTTGGAAATAACAAATGGAAGGTATCGTCTTGTGTAGATAGTCAAAATAGTTATGGAGCAATGATACGCTCAAACTGGGAAGTGGTCATGGTATATACAGGTGGTGATCCAGATAATATTGCTAGCTGGGAGGCTGAAAAGGTTACTTTTGACGGTAAAGTAGTCTATCAAAAATAATTACACTTTTTGTGAAATGCAGGAAAAACGTGTAGAGGAAGTGAAAAATGAAAAGGCCTGAGTTTTGCTAAATATCAAGATCCTCCTTCTTGTCTCTTTTCTCGTAGTACTCTTTTGCTTTTAATTGTATGTAATAGTCGCAATATATCTTCATGGCGATTACTTCAGTAAGTGTGATGGGATGATGCTTTTGTCTCATAGGATCAGACTCAAGAGAGTCCACAAGTTTTAGTGTCTTTTCTAGATCCTTCATTTCTCCCGCTTTACCAATTTGCTTCATCGCAGCTTCCTTAAAGTCACTTTTTCCATCCCAATCACCAAATGCCAAAAGTGCTGATTTTAATGCTTTACTGAACTCTTCAAACGCGTTTACTTCAAGGCGTAAGTGAATATCAGTCTTGCTGAAGCAAGTT
>CAYMKD010000295.1:0-2134 GCA_964390435.1 uncultured Pseudobdellovibrionaceae bacterium
CGACACACTTTCTCGCCCTGATGTTTAATTCAGTTTACAATTTATTTACTAGTAGATTTACAGATTTCTTTTGCTTTAAGTTCTTAGCCACAACAATCACAAAGGAGTATTTATGTGTAAGTCTATAGGTCTCATGCTTGGTCTTGTTATGTTCGCAAGCCTTAGTATGGCAGCACAATCAGAAAATTCTTTTTATAATGAACGAGACGGCAGTCCGTCGGCCTACACATGTCATTTGGATGGGTACATTGAAGGCTGGAGTATTGCCATAGGAATTGGCGGTCAGTATATTAGAGGCGACGGTGTATTGACGTGCAAAACAGATATGGGTGAGGTAACCGAAATTCCTGTTAAACTTAAGCTCATTGGTGCTGGTATTGGATTAGAGGTAAGCCACATTCAATATATTGGTGTTCACACCGCTGGTGTGAGTGTAAGCGATCCAAACGAGTTTTATCGTCGCTACAGCTTAGGCGCAACCGCAGGAGCAACTTTGATTAATGCTGGTGTTAGTTTTGATGTTGCCTTAAGTGCTTCCGCCAAAGGAGGGCCAAGTTTTGAACTCGGCTTTACTGGTCAAGAGGCCGTCGGCTTAGGCGTACATCTTTATGGCATGGGATTTCAAATCTCACGCCGCTAAGAGTTTTTTCTTGGGCATAAAAAAATTACCTAGATAAAACTCCGACTTGTTCACCTCCTCATTTACTTCTAAATACATGAAGTAACTGAGGAGGCTTCATGTTTCGTAACTTTATTTTAATAGCTCTTATTTTTGGTGCTGCAATAGTGAAAGCCGAAGTTTCAATCACCTTTGGCGGCGATATGAACTTGAATGCCTCTCGGGTTGAACCTCATCCGGACGGATCGTGGAAGCATGGCAATTTTTATACTTGGGCAGAGTTATTTGCTGGGTTAAAACCTCACATCGATGGCGATTTAAATTTTGCTAATATTGAAACCGTTGTGAGCGCCAAACAAAACTTGCCGGACACTGGTGGAAAATTTGTTTTTGTCACTCATCCAAATGCAATCGCTTACGCTATTAATATGGGCTTTAATATGTTTAGTCTTGCGAACAATCATATTGGAGATCATGGCCTAGTCGGTATGAATGAAACCTTGAATAATATGCAAGACCTTAATCAACAACTAGGACCTATTTATTATTCTGGATTAGCGCCAATTAGAGAGGCTCTTTTAAAACCAACTATTATTAATATAAATACAAATACCGGACCATATCGAATTGCATTTATGGCACTCACTGGAGTTTCTAATACAGGAGCCCAAGCACGCAGCGATCGCCCTGGCACTTTGTACTTTCGAGATGAAGCAGATTTAAGAGACGCACTAAAAGCACTTAAAGAAACAGATGCTGATTACAAAGTATTTTCAATTCATTGGGGAACTGAAAAGCAAGTGACTCTAGATGGTGGACAGAGAGAGCGCTATTTAAAAGTACTTGAAGAAGGCGACGTTGATTTAATTTTAGGACATCATCCTCACCGCGTTCGTCCAGTAGAAAGAGTTGGACATAAACTTATTTTTTACAGCCTTGGCAACTACTTAATGTTAGGTGCAGCGGGCTTGAATAACCTCTCAGATTTGCACGATTATGGATTACTTGGAAAAGTACACTTAGAGTGGGATCCAAGCCGTAAACGCCTTGTTGCCCAAGCTGCCGAAGCTATTCCTCTCACAGATATGCAACTTTATGTACAAGCCATGTCCTCAAACGAGTCAGCTCAAAGAATTACAGCCCTAAACACCCTTAACAAACAAGAATTAGGCAGCAATGCGATGAATTTTTCTATAAATAAGTTTACTGGCTTTGGGGAAAGCTGCCTGGGTTCTATGCCAGGGCCGAGGGCTCAAGCTATTTGCAGCGGACAACAAAGCTTAACTTCTCTTCCATAAGAGCTAAGCCTAAATAGAAAAGCTTAATATCTTTTTATTTTTGGCAATAATTTTCTCGCCAAAAATAAGTATTGCAACTTCTTTCAATAAATTTGCAATCGTTCATATCATGAGAATACTCTGTACGAGAGGGACAAGTTCGAGGCTCGCCTCTATTCACCTGCACATCAAAATCACCAGAAGCCATCAGTTGATTTTTATAAGTAATTTTATAGAA
>CAYMKD010000295.1:2144-3762 GCA_964390435.1 uncultured Pseudobdellovibrionaceae bacterium
GAAAACTTTATTTAGCCCTGGCTCCAATAAAGGTTTTTGAAAAAGCGTTCTAATCCAAAGATTAAAGCTCCTTTTGCTTATTTGTTTTTGAGCATCATAGGATTCTTTTTTAACCACACTGAGTGAGCCATCCTCATGCCTTGCTTGCAACTCAACTTTATCGCCATCGACTCCATTCGGCCCTGAAAAGTAGGCCCGTTCTTCTGGGAACAAAAAGTCAGATGAACAACGAGCACTGATCATGTCATACTGATCACCTTGACGACAAATAATCCTCAAATCACCACTGAGACGACTAACATCAAATATATTTCCATTTGTAAAACCCACATCAGCATGTGCTTGAAAAGCCCAAAGCATGGTTAAAAAAATAAATCGCATAATCCCCTCCTCCGAAGAATTCAAAATCAAAGTATTGATTCAACTAAAATCTAGTATTGATTCGATTAAAATCCAATGAAAACTGTAAATTGAATAAAAAATAATTTTTTGCGCACTACTTACGCAAACAGCGCCTAACACTTTTATTGAGGTTTATGATATCTAAATGCTTTTAAATAATTGAAAGCCTGATAAATTTGATAATCACTTGCTATTAGCTTATTTTTAGCACTCAAATTAGATTGGCTTTGACTTGCCACGTCTTTCCACCAGCCAGCACTCTCTTTGCTAGGCTCTTTAGCTTTTGCCTTTTTTTCTTTTTCACTTAATAAATGTCCAGATATGTCTTTTTCTCGAGTCACATCATTTTTAATAATAGCTTTATTAAAAGCTTCTGCATCAATATTTTCTATTTCAATATCCGGCTTAATCCCCTCAGCCTGTATCGAAACTCCACTCGGTGTGTAGTAACGAGCAACGGTGAGATTTAATCCAGAACCATCTCCAAGTTTCACTACGGATTGCACTGAGCCTTTTCCAAAGCTTCTCTCACCCACAACCAGAGCTCGTTTATTGTCTTGCAAAGCTCCAGCAACAATCTCGCTAGCACTTGCTGAATATTCATTCATCATTACAATTAAAGGAAAGTCCTCTAAAGTTCCTTCTTTTTTAGCTTTAACAATTTCTTTTTGATTTTTATCTCGACCAATGGTGCTAACAATAATCCCATTTTCTAAAAACAAATCACTAACTCGCACAGCTTGATCTAAAAGCCCACCTGGATTACGACGCAAATCTAAAATGACTCCTTTTATTTCTTTAGATTTTTTTAAGTGTTGTTTAAGTGCTTTTTCTAAATCGACTCCAGTATTTTCAATAAAGCTAGTTATTCTTACATAAGCAAAACCATCCTCAAAATCAGTATACTTCACAGATTTAATTTTAACTCTACCGCGTTTAATTATAAAATCTTTAGGCTCATCGAAACTATCTCTAATAATACTGAGTTGAATTTTAGTCCCATTTTTACCTCTCATTAACTGAGCAGCTTCTGCTAAACTTAATCCTTTTGTACTTTGCCCATCAATTCCCACAATTTTATCCCCAGGTTTAATGCCCGCATTAAAGGCAGGAGTATCATCAATTGGAGAAATGATCGTTAAAATTCCATTTTGCACTGATATTTCAATTCCAATACCACCAAACTCACCTGCTGTTTCATTTTCAAACTCCTTAA
>CAYMKD010000296.1:0-3753 GCA_964390435.1 uncultured Pseudobdellovibrionaceae bacterium
CTAACACTCCTCCAGACCATCAAGATATTCTTAATATAGATATTGTTGTTAAAGAGCGTAATACAGGAAGTATCCAATTAGGGGCTGGTTATGGAAGCGGCTCAGGGTTTAATTTGACAGGACAAGTTAATCAGGCCAACTTTTTAGGAAAAGGACAGCGTTTAGGAGCTTCGTTAAATATTAGCGATATGGGCTCTTTTTATAATTTTAATTTTACTGAGCCCTACTTTATGGATACTGAATGGTCCGTTGGTTTTGATATTTATAAAAGCGCGGCAGATCGTGGCGACTATAATGAAAATAAATTAGGCTCTGCAGTTCGAATAGGTCATCCACTAGGTGAAAACTTAAACGGTTATATCCGTTATAAGCTTGATGAAACCAAGTTAACTGCTGAAGAAGACGGTCTTGGTAACACAGTTACTGATAAAGACATTTTTCCTCTTGAGACTGCATCAGGACAGACTTCATCAATTACAGGAACTTTAGAGTACGATACTCGTAACGATCGGTTTTCTCCGACTAAGGGGCTTCTCACTAGTGCTTCACTAGAGTATGCAGGAATTGGTGGAAATTTAAAATACACTAAAGGAAACTCCACTTTTAGATTTTACCGTAAAGTTTTTTGGGATGTTGTTTTTAGAAATAACCTCTCTTATGCTTTTATCACTTCTCATGATCAAAGCGAGCCGCCTTTTAATGAGTTGTTTTTACTAGGGGGTTCTTACTCGCTAAGAGGCTACAGGCTGTTTAGAGTAGGCCGCCGAGTGTTATCGCAAAAATTTAGAGATCAATATATCACAAATGGATTTTCTGCTGAGGATGCAACGGCAAGAGCTATGAGGCCATTTGGTGGTAAGCAACAACTTTATTACTCTGCCGAGCTTGAGTTTCCCCTTATTGATGAAGCTGGTATTAAGGGTGTCATTTTCTATGATGTCGGACAAGCTGAGGATGATATTACAGCAAATAACTTTTATAGTGATGTGGGTTTTGGTTTTCGTTGGTTTTCACCTATTGGGCCTTTGCGATTTGAGTGGGGATTCCCATTGGTTGAAGATCCAAATCCCCTTTATAGAGAACCAACCAATTTCGAATTTTCTATTGGTACACCATTTTAATAACGAGGAGAAAGACAATGAGAAACAAAATATTTAAAGCAAGTTTAGTCTGCGCATCTATAGTCCTAGCAGGAGTTTCAGCCGAATCTGCAGAAGGAAAGTTTGGTTATGTAGATATGCAAAAAGCCATTCAAGCCACTACAACAGGCAAAAAAGCCAAAGCAGAACTTGAGGGTGAGTTTAGTAAAAAGAAAAAAGACTTTGAAAAAAAAGAAGCTGACTTAAAAAAAATGAGTGAAGATCTAGAGAGAAAAAAGTCTGTTCTAAGCGAAGATGTGCTTATGCAAAAGCAAAGAGAGTTTCAAGAAGAAATGATGAAGTATCGTGAGGTTGTGGGAAAGAGCCAAATGGAATTGCAAAAAAAAGAAAGAGACTTAACGGCTCCTATTTTGGATAAATTACGAGCAAGTATAGAAAAAGTAGCAAAAGATGGTGGCTATACAATGATCTTCGAAAAAAATGAGAACAGTATTTTATGGGCACCAAGTGATATGGATTTAACTAACAAGATTGTTGCCGAATACGAAAAATCTGTAAAAAAATAAAGGACATAAAATGTCTGATTCACAACCAGTTATGGTTTACAAGGATATCATTAAGGTATTACCTCATAGGTACCCTTTTTTACTCGTGGATAAAGTAATTTCTTTAACAAAGGGTTCTAAAGAGCCTAATCGCGCAGGAAGAAAAATTCATGCTGTAAAAAATGTGACCATTAATGAGCCATTTTTTATGGGACATTTTCCCCATAGACCAGTCATGCCTGGAGTTCTTATTATAGAAGCGATGGCTCAAGCAGCTGCTTTATGTTGTTATCGACCTGAAGATAAAAAACAAGATGTAGCTATGTGTTCAATTAAAGAGTCAAAATTTAGAATTCCAGTACAGCCGGGTGATGTTCTTGATATGCATGTGGAGTGTTTACGTGATCGTGGCCAAATGATCTTTTTTAAAGGGCAAACTTTTATTAAAGGAGAGTTGGCTGCTGAAACAGAATTTATGGCAAAGATGTTTGATATGGTTGATGGAGAACTTGCTTGAAAATCGATCCTACAAGTATTATTTCAAATGCTGCAGAGATTGCTGAAGGAGTTGAGATTGGCCCCTACAGCATTATTCAAGGTAAAGTTAAAATTGGTAAAGGAACCATTATTGAAGGAAATGTTAGCATTGGTTCTCGTTACGGCATTGTTGAAATTGGTGAAAATAATCATTTTTATCCAGGTTCAGTTATTGGTGGGCCGCCGCAGGATATATCTTATGTAAACGAGGCTACTTCCTTAATTATAGGTGATAGGAATATATTTCGAGAGTTCTCAACAGCAAATATTGCAAGTTCAAAAGCTGGCAAGAAGACCATTATTGGTTCAGATTGTTACATAATGTCTTACACTCATGTCGGACATGATTGCCATATCGGTAACCATATCATCATTGCTAATAATACGCAGTTGGCAGGCCATGTGATCATTGATGACTATGTTTTTATCGGTGGTCTGTGTGCATTTAATCAGTTCACTCGCATTGGCAAACACGCCTATGTTGCCGGAGACAGTGTTGCTAATAAAGATATCTTGCCTTTTACTAAAGCCCAAGGACGTTACGCAATAGCCAGAGCAACTAATAAAATTGGTTTGCAACGTCGTGGGATTGAACGCGATGAAGTAGATAATATACATAAGGCTATTCGAATTGTTTTAATGGGTTCAGATACAGTTGATCAAGCGATTGAGAGGGTGCGCAGTGAGTGTGTGCTTAGTGCAAACATTAATTATCTCATTGAGTTTATTAAAAGTTCAAGTAGAGGAATAGCTAAATGAGTTTAAGAGCAGCAGTTGTAGGTGTAGGTTATCTTGGTAAATTTCATGCGCAAAAGTATGCCACTATAAGTGAAACAGAGCTTGTTGGAGTCTGTGACTTAAACTTTGAGCAAGCTTCAAAATTAGCAACTGAGTTAGGAACAAAAGCTTTTAAAGATCCTAAAGAATTACTGGGTAAAGTAGATTTAGTTACTATTGCAACTACGACAACAAGTCATTTTGAAATTGCCAAATTATTTTTATCTGATGGTGTACATGTTAATGTCGAGAAACCTATTACTGTTAAACTTGAAGAAGCAGAAATTCTTATTAACCTTGCAGAACAAAAAAATCTAAAATTAGCAGTAGGTCATATCGAAAGATTTAATCCAGCTTGGCAAGCTTCAAAGCCCTATTGGCTTGGAAATAGAATGGCCGTTTTTCAAAGGCTTGCCACTTTTAAATGGCGAGGCTCTGATTTAAGTGTAGTTCATGATCTTATGATTCATGATCTTGATTTAGCTAGAGAGCTCTCTGGTTTTAGTGAGGTTGTAGATGTGAGAGCGCAAGGCAGTCGTCTTGTGACCAAGTATTGGGATAATGCTATGGCAAGCATAGAGTTCGCAAATGGATTTTCTGCACAAATTGAAGTGAGCCGAGTAGCCCCGCAATTGCAAAGATCTGTTAGAATTTATCAAGAATCTCAGCAGCTTCTTTTAAATCTTGGTAATGGTGAAGTTGAAATTCAAACGGCCACTGGAGAGTCAATAAACAGTGATGGCCCTTATATTAAAACACAAAAGCTAACAGCTGAAAAATCTGACGCCTTACTT
>CAYMKD010000297.1:0-225 GCA_964390435.1 uncultured Pseudobdellovibrionaceae bacterium
AACAATCACTCCGCACAAAAAGTTCAAAGCAGAAGCTTACATTCTTACTAAAGAAGAGGGCGGACGTCATACACCATTCTTTAATGGTTACAGACCACAATTCTACTTCCGTACTACAGATGTTACGGGTGTTGTGACTTTGAACCAAGGTACTGAAATGGTTATGCCTGGTGATCGTATTGAAATTTCTGTTGAGCTTATTGCTCCGATTGCGATGGAAAAAGA
>CAYMKD010000297.1:235-3696 GCA_964390435.1 uncultured Pseudobdellovibrionaceae bacterium
TGCGATTCGTGAGGGTGGCAGAACTGTTGGAGCCGGCGTAGTTACTGACATTGTCGAGTAATTAGAGCTAATTTGGCTGTAAAATCGATTTGGGGACATCTCATAATGAGTGTCCCCTTCGGTTTTTGTGAGGATCGGGTCTTTTGTTTTAACTAGGTGAACTAAAAGTTAATCTAGTTATAACAAAAGTTAGGGCAGTAGCTCTAATTGGTAGAGCGAACGACTCCAAATCGTTAGGTTGTGGGTTCGAATCCCTCCTGCCCTGCCAATCTAAGAGTTTGGTGGCTTAGTACGGTTTAGTAAATGTGAAGAAGGTTTTAGTTATGGATAATTCAAACGGCAAATTAATCACAGTAAGCTTTGTAGCTTTCGCAGCTATTTGTGCGCTCTCTTTAAGTATGCTTTTGCAGACCTTTTCAGGAGCATTTGGATTTATAGCGCGTATGATGGATCAAGAAGTTATTCGTCATGGTTTACCTGTTGCATTTGGTTTGGCTATTTTTATTTACTTACAGTTTAACAAAAAGATTTTGGTATGGGCTGATGAAGTCCTTGTCGAACTCAAAAAGGTAGTATGGCCAAGTCGTAAGGATACGGTAGGGATGACCATAGTGGTATGTATTATGGTTCTTATTTCTAGCCTTATCATAAGTACTTTTGACTTTACTTCAGGCTATCTTGTTAACGTTTTGATTAAATAGGGCGTGTGATATGGATAATTCGATGGAAAAAAAGTGGTACATCGTGAACACTCAGACGGGCTGTGAAGGCACTGCTAAATCTGCCATTGAAGAGCGTATTCGATCACAAAAAATGGAAGTTCACTTTGGTGAAATCCTTATTCCTGCAGAAAATGTTGTAGAGCTTGTTAAAGGGCAAAAACAAACTAAATCAAGAAAGTTTTTCCCAGGATATATTTTTGTACAAATGTTTTTGAATGATGAAACTTGGCACTTGGTTCGTCATGCTTCAAAAGTAACTGGCTTTGTTGGCAGTAAAACTCGTCCGCCGGAAGTTCCTGAAGCAGAAGTATTGCGTATTACTCAACAAATGGTGGCGGGAGCAGAGAAGCCAAAACCAAAAGTTAAGTTTAGCATGGGTGAGAACGTAACTGTTATTGATGGTCCTTTCAGCAATTTCAATGGAACTGTTGAAGAGATTAACGAAGACAAAGGTAAAGTTAAGGTTTTGGTAAGTATTTTTGGTCGACCAACACCTGTAGAGCTTGATTTTGTGCAAGTAGAAAAAGCTTAAGCAAAGCCAAGTTTTTTAGTTTTTATTTATTAATCGTCAGACGCTTTTTGGTCTGACGCCCCTGAAGGAGTGGGATTATGGCAAAAAAAGTAACTGGTATGATCAAGTTACAAATACCGGCAGGGAAGGCAAATCCAGCGCCTCCCGTTGGACCGGCGCTCGGTCAGCATGGGGTTAACATCATGGAATTCTGTAAGCAGTTTAATGCTAGAACACAGCAGTTAGGTGACTCTGTGATTCCAGTTATTATTACGGTTTATCAGGATCGATCGTTTACCTTCATCACCAAGACGCCACCGGTATCTAACTTGATTAAAAAAGCAATCAAGCTGGAAAGCGGCTCTAAAATGCCGCAAAAAGATAAGGTCGGCAAAATCAAAATGGCCGACGTAAAGAAGATCGCAGAAACTAAACTGCCTGATTTGAATTGTATAAAAGTCGATTCGGCAGCTTCACAGGTCATCGGCACCGCGCGCAGCATGGGTGTCGAGGTCATTGATTAGGTGGTGCATAATGGCTGATGGAAAAAGATTAAAAAAATCTCGAAGTTTAGTTGATTCGCAAAAACGTTACACAGTGGATGAAGCTTTTGCGCTCCTTTCTAAAACAGAAGGCCCAAAATTTGATGAGTCTGTAGATATGGCCATCCGCTTAGGTGTGGATCCAAAGCAATCAGATCAACAAGTACGTGGTGCTATTGCTTTGCCTCATGGGCTTGGCAAATCTGTTAGAGTTGTGGTTTTTGCTAAAGGACCAAAAGAGCAAGAAGCAAAAGCAGCGGGAGCTGATTTTGTGGGTGCAGATGACCTAGTTGCTAAAATTCAAGGAGGCTGGCTTGATTTTGATAAAGCTATTGCAACTCCTGACATGATGGCAACGGTTTCTAAAGTTGCTAAAGTTTTAGGACCACGTGGACTTATGCCAAACCCAAAAGTAGGAACAGTGACTATGAACGTAGGAGATGCTGTGACTGCAGAAAAAAAGGGTAAGCTTGATTTCCGTGTAGATAAAGCTGGTATTGTGCATGCAGCAATTGGTCGCAAATCTATGGGCGATCAAAAGTTGAAAGATAATTTTGTGGCTCTTTTGGGTGCAATTGTGAAGGCAAAGCCTTCGTCAAGCAAAGGAAACTACTTACGTACAATGACGGTTTCATCAACTATGGGAGTTGGTATTAAAATCGACGTTAACCAAGCACAAGGATTAGTTGTTTAAAATTTTAAAAAATAATTAGCGGTCAGAGACAGTAGGTGCCTTCGGGCTTAATTTCCTACCGAGACGGGCAAAAAAGGTTAAGAGTTTAGAGATAGACTGACAAGACCTCCAACCCTTCTGAACGCAAGAAAGGAGGTAGGCCAATATGATGACGAGAGCAGATAAAGTTGAAGAGATTAAAGCTTTAAGTGAAAAATTCGCAAAAGCTAAGGCCGCCTTCATAGTTGATTTCAAGGGTATGAAGGTTGAGCAAGTCACTGATTTGCGTAAAAAACTTCACCCTGTTGAATCAGAGATGAAGGTGGTTAGGAATACTCTTGCAAAGCTCGCTCTGAAGGACTTTCCGGAAATGGACAAAGCACTTAGCTCAACATTTACGGGAACAAATGCCATTGTATTTGCTTACGGAGATCTCACGGCCTCGGCTAAGGCGCTTTCACTCTACGCTAAAGACGTAGAAGTGTTTCAATTAAAAGCCGGGGTTATGGATGGACAAGCTCTTAGCCAAGATAAGATTAATTATCTTGCTACGCTTCCGTCTAAAGAGGTTCTTCGTGCGCAATTCTTAGGTGTTCTTCAAGCCCCAGCAGGTAAATTTGTACAGACACTCAATGCTGTGCCAAGTGGATTTGCTCGTGTATTGCAAGCGTATAATGATCAAAAAAGTAAACAGAGTGCATAATTTAAAATAAATAATTTTTGGAGGATTTAAAATGTCATTAAATAAAGAAGAAGTAGTTAATTTTTTGTCTAGCATGCCCGTAATTGAACTTGCTGAGTTAATTAAAACTCTTGAGGATAAATGGGGTGTTTCTGCCGCAGCTCCTATGGCCATGGCAGCTATGCCTGGTGCCGCAGCTGCTCCTGCAGAAGAGAAAACAGCTTTTGACGTTATTCTAGTTGAAGGCGGAGCTAACAAAATCAACGTAATTAAAGAAGTTCGAGCTATCACTGGCTTGGGTCTAAAAGAAGCGAAAGATCTTGTTGAAGCA
>CAYMKD010000298.1:0-3692 GCA_964390435.1 uncultured Pseudobdellovibrionaceae bacterium
TGCTGGATTTTTGTGCCAAGAAAAAAGTATTTGCCGACATTGAGTTGATCCCAGCTTCTAAAATTAACGAAGCTTACGAGCGAACAATCAAAGGACAAGTAAAGTACCGTTTTGTGATTGATGCTAAAACTTTATAAAATCTTATCTATTAAAGCGAAAGCATCACTAATAGCTTTAATTCAGATGTCCACGGCCAATGAGAGTATTTTTTAGTTTAGCTTCGTAGAGCTTTAAGAGTGAGGCTCTAACATGTTCGCCTTCAATAATTCCTAAAGCGTAAGCAATAGCTTGTAAGGTAGCCATGCCTTCAGGTGTATGCTCTGCTCTTAGGTGGTGCTGAGAGAGAGGGGCGGTATTTAGTTTAACTTTTAGAATATTTTTTAATTCTGGATGTCTTAAATGAACTTTTCCCGCCTGGCGCCAATTTCCATCAGGGACAATAAGCTGAATTGGTAGGGGGCTTTGTGCTACTAACTCTTGGTTGAGTTCAAGGGCATTGTCTGAAGGATAAAATAAGAAGCTACGATAATTTGCTGTAAGTAAATCGCTTAAATCTAGCGGTTTTTGCTCCTTTAAGCCGCGTATCCGTAGCTCACTATTTTTAAGACTTTTGATGGCAAGTTGCCCAGTGTTGGTGGTCCTTTTTAGTTCTTTGTGGTGGATAATCAGGCAAATTCTAGTTTTAAGCTCAAGCGAAGGGATGAGCTCGCAGATACATAGGTTGCTATGGAGGCCGCAGCCAGGGCAGGGGGCTTTTGTTTTTCTTTTACGGCTTAAAGGCATACAGGTTTTCATAGCCTATGGAGAAGAATTAACAACAAAAACTTGACCTTTTGGGGCTTTTTCCCCAAGATCAGCCTTTCTAATTTTTGGAGGATCAATCAATGAGAGCTGTTACTGAATTTCCCAATCATATTTTGGCCAGAGGTTTAACTGCAAAAACAGCACTTACTGCTGAATGTAAGACTCCAGAAGAAATCGAACAAAGCTTGGGCGAGTCTTTTAAATATGAGAGCGAAAAGTTTAAATATTTCGTGGCTGCCATTGATGTAGCTGCACAAAATACTGAGAACTTACGTCGTGTGCTTGTAATAGGCCTTAATGAGGGTGAAAATGCTCCATCTAAAGCTATTAAAGTTGAAGAGCATTACTATGTGCCTGAATTTTTAATCACAGCAGCTCCCAAAGCCGCCGCCGCTGATCAAAAAGGTGGGCGAGGAAAAGGTAAGGGTAAGGGCGGACCTAAAGGCTCTCCGTGGGGCTTATCTCCTGAAGAGAAAGCAGCTAAAAATAAGGGCCCTGTTAAAAGCTAAGCCAGTATTTAATGCTAGGGTATTTTAGGTAAAATAAAAGAAAATTTTGATCCCACATTAATTGTGCTTTCAACGTAGATTTCACTCCTGTGTGCTGCAAGAATTCTTTTACAAAGAGCAAGCCCTATTCCACTTCCTGGATATTTTATTTTATCGTGAGCTCGGCCAAAGGGCTTTAAAATTTTCTCCGCATACCTATTATCAAAACCAATGCCATTATCTTCCACAGTAATTTTATAGGAACGGCCATTTATTTTTTCTGCATAAATGTTTATGTGTGGCGTGCTGTTTTCTTTTCTAAATTTTATACCGTTTGAGATCAGATTATAAAATACAATTTCTAATAAATCTTTATTTCCTGTGACCTTAGGAAGGTTTTCGTAACTAACGATTGCATTACTTTCATTAATTGAAAGCTCAAGAGTTTTAAGAACAGAGTTAATAGTGTTCTCAAGATTTACTTCCTCTAGGTTAAATTTAGTATTAGCTACTCGAGAGAAATCAAGAAGTGCATGAATAAGTCGTATCATGTTGCTTGAAGTTGTTTTTATTTTATCTATATAAATTTTGCCATCTGCACTGAGAGAATCTGCATACCGTAAACTCAAAATATCTGTAAAGTTTGAGATTTTCTTTATTGGTTCTTGTAGATCATGTGAGGCAATAAACGTAAATTGCTCTAGATCCTCATTTGACCTTTTGAGTTGATAAAAAGCTGAATGTAGGTTTTCAGACATGGCAGCTAATTGTTCGGCCAAGGTTTTAAGTTCATCTTTAGCCAGATCAGAAAAATAATCTTTTTTTATTACATAATCTCCATCAGATATTTTTTTTGAAGCTTGAATAATTCTGCGAATAGATCGGATCATATTGGTTGAAATTAGCTGACTTGCGACAAAAGCAAATGCGATAGATATTAAAAATGCGATGGTAATAATAGTTAAAGAGAGATCTTGAGTCTTATTGAGGGCTTTTTCTTCTTCTACTGAGATGGGATTTAGTTGCAAATACTGTTGAATTAAATCAACGGCGAAATTAAATTCTTTAACGGATGTATCTAAGTATTTTTGATCTCCACGAAGAACATAATTCTTAAATGCATGGATTCCTTTACCATATCCCAGACTATCGTAGACTTCTGCGATAAGAACCTGACGCTCAAAGATTCCAGAAATCACCTGGCTAGCCGCATTATTGTTTCGCACTAATAAAACAAGACTAAAAAGCGTACCAAAAGTTAGAAATAAAAGTGGAATCAGACTTGCACTTAATAATTTTGCTGATATTTTCATAGGAGACCCTTATAAATAAAGTTTATTTTTAATATTTAAGTAAACTAAAAAATTGAAAAAGAATACAAATTGAAAAACGAATTTATAACAGAATTTAAAAAGCCAAGAGCACTTTTAAAAAGTGATGGGCCTATTATAGTAGTCGATGATGATCGAGATTATTGGGAAATAATAGAGATTTGTTATAAAAAATCAAACTGCAAAAATGAAATTATATTTTTGGACAAAGGCAAAGCCCTCTTAAATTATATGCAGGAGGTTTTAGATGGCAAAAAACCATTTCCTGAACTTATACTGCTAGACATTAACATGCCAGGGTTAAATGGATTTGAAACATTGCAAGCGATAAAAAATATAGAAGACTTTAAAGAAGTGCCGGTTATTTTAATGTTTTCTAGCTCGGATTGTCCTTCAGATATTAAGAAAGCAAATAAATTAGGAGCTCAAGGCTTTTGGACAAAGCCCATAGATATAGAAGAAAACATCAAATTTTTTTCTAACCTACGAGATCAAGCCTCTTAATTTATCTATGCACTTATAAGTTTATCGTTTTTAAATCAAAGCCTTTTTAATCTCAGTAAAAAGATTCTCTGAAACTAGTTTTAATCTTGCCGATGAAGAAGAAGCTTGGGGTGATAACAAAGACACTACAGGACGGGGGCCGCACCACTCAGGCAGCACACGGACGAGTTTACCGCTAGAGATAAATTGATTGCACATATAATGTGGCACCAAAGTGATCCCAGCTCCTGAGAGAGTCATTTGAATGAGACTTGTCATTTGATTACAGGTGATTCTAGATTTGATGTGAACTTTAACTGAAGCTTTACCTGATTTAAGTAGCCAACTTGTTCCTCTAGAAATAGCACTTAAAGTAAGGCAGGTATGTGATTCAAGATCTTTGGGCTTTTTTATTTTTTCTGCAGATTTTAAGTAAGAGGGGGCTGCGACGGGAATGAGCTGCACTTCGCCTAGATGTTTAGCTTTAAGGCTGCTTTCAGTAAGCTTGCCAATTCTAACGGCAAAATCAAAACCATCTTTTATTAAATCAATTACTTCGTCAGTATAATGTAATTCAAACGACAAT
>CAYMKD010000299.1:0-3690 GCA_964390435.1 uncultured Pseudobdellovibrionaceae bacterium
TAATTATGTGGTTGTGTCGTCAACGGGTTGTTCAAGCAATACTATTACATTTGATTGGTGGTTTGGAGATTTTGATTATGGTGATATTAACCCAAGTACCAAACTCAGCACGACAAATTGCAATGTATTGCTAGGTAATTCAGCTTCACCTGTGAGCATGGATAAGTTTGCTGCAACTTCATATAATCAAGCCGTTGCTATTTCATGGAATACAGTTTCTGAGTGGAATCAATTAGGATTTAATCTCTATCGTGCAAGTAGCACGAATGGAATTTATGAAAAACTTAATTCAGTTTTAATTAGTGCTTATGGAACTCCTGATCATGGAGAAAAATACTATTGGTTAGACCAACCACTTTTAAACGGTGAAACTTATTTTTATATAATTGAATCAGTTCATAAAGGGGACACAGTTGAGAGGTATGGTCCTTTAAGTGCTAAACCTTTACCTAATCTTGAAGCCCCTCCTACGGAGCCTCCAGAAAACCCTATTGCTCAACCATCGCCAACTCCCGTTGATGGTATTGAAAATGGCAATGAGTTAAACTTTGGTGCTGGTATTAAGATCATCGCAAAAACAGATACTGCTTTTAGAATCTCAATTGAGCCTGCAGATCCCATTTTTAGAGCTTCGCAATGGAATTCGAAGTACACAGAAATAGAAATACCTGGATTTAATGCAGCTCTCGAGGAAGATCATCCACTTTATCTTGAGCGTAGCATTCTAATACCTGTTTTAGATCAATTCTCAAAAGCAAATATTATAAATCAAACTATTACCGAAGGCACAGTTGAAAATATCTTATTAGAGCCTATTCCAAGATGGGTTATGTCGTCTCAAGCGCCAACTTTTAAAAAAGAATACCATCCTAATGCTTCTTTATATAAGCAAGATCGCTTTTTGCCAAAAAAATATGACGATAAATATTTTCATATTGAAAAGAAATTATTAAATATAAACGATCGAAAATACGTTAAGCTGACTGTCATTCCAAGTGTTTTTAATCCTGTTAAAAAGACAGTTAAATACGCTAAAAAAATTATTTTAGACATTTCTTTAGATGGCAACGGATGGGAGCCGGCGCCTCCGCCACTTGATTTAGTTCAGAGTCCAGCGGCTATCTCTGGAGTTCTTAGAATGAGACTCAATAAAGCTGGAATGTATGCGCTCTCTTTTGATGATCTTGCAAAACTTGGTCTAGATGGTCCATTTTACTCAATTCCTATTGAAAATTTACATATGTATTACCGAGGAAATGAGGTTCCTATAGAAGTTATTTCTTCAGATAGAAGATTTAATTCTGGGGATTCGGTGCGCTTTTTTATGCATGTTCAAAAAGATGCTGATGCGAATTATGATGAGCTTGTTCTCGCACCTATGGATATTTTGGGATTAGGAGCAGGTTTAAGAGTAGAAAATATTAGTGCTGCTCCTCAGGGCTATCCAAAAACAAAACACAATTTAACATATGCTCAATCAGTCACTGAAAAGAATCTGTATTTTGCTTATGATTATTTGTTAGGCTACGGTAGAGACCATTTCTTTTGGCAAAGAATGATTCATCCAGAAATGCAGTGGGCGCCAGAACAAAAAAGCAAAAGAGATTTTAATGTTGGATTGCCGGGCTTAATATCCAATCATGGTGGCAATGTAATAATTAAGATTTATGCAGCTGGAATTGCTTCTTTAGCAAACAATGTTGATAATCATATGGGCATTTGGATTAATAATGTTCCATATAGACTAAGAGATATTGTTTTTCATGGCAGAGAGGTTGAAGAATTAGTTTTTAAAATTCCCGCAAATTATTTCTTGCCTGGAGAAAATATTATTACTGTTGAAGCTATTAGTGATTTAATGCCTCAGGGTGAATATCAAATCATTGATGTAGATAGGATAGCTGTTGAATATCCATCATCTCTTTATACTGAAAGTGATTTTTTAGAAGTTTGGACGCCGTTTTTTGATGAAGTAATTAATTTAGGTGGCTTCACATCAAATGATATTCAAATTTATGATGTGAGTGTTCCAACAGAAATAAAAAAACTATCTGATCCTGAAATCTACCAAGAGGATGAAAGTACTTATGGTGTAAACTTTATTGTTCCATCAAAAATAAGCGAGGATTATGGTTATCGCTTAATGGCTATAGAAAACTCAAAATTTTTAAAACCGCAGACTTTATTTTTAAACTCAGGATTTAAATCAAGTATTAAATCATTACAACGAGCTGCGGATCTTATCGTTATAGGACGAAGAGACTTATTGTATGCGGCAAAAGATTTAATAAATCGCAGACGTGATCAGGGGTTAAGAGTAGAAGCTGTAACTCCGAGCCAAATCTATGCGGAATTTTCTGATGGACGAGAAAGCTCACAAGCAATCAGAGATTTCATTAAATTTGCAATCTCTCAGTGGGCAAAGCCTGCGGCTAAATATATTTTAATTGTGGGTGAATCAACATATGATCCAAATGATTATGCAAGATACGGAACACAAGGCCGCTTTTTACCAGTACCTATGGAGAAAGGACTCTACGAAGATTTTGGAAGTGATAATTGGCTTATAGTAGATCCGCTAATTTCTGAAATAACACCACAACTCTCTATTGGCAGAATTCCATTTGATGACTCTAAAATGGTGAGTGGATATATTAAAAAAATATTTGATTACGAGAGTGGCAAATCAGTTCCAACGACAAGTTTAAATCATTTGCAAATTTTTACGGATTTTGAGTCTTCTCATGAGAATTTTATCGATTTCTCAAAAAAAATAGGTCAAGAGTGGCAACAACTAAGGCCTCAAGCTAGTTATGATATTAGTTCTCGTGCTTCTTATGACGGAGATACCAGTTTTAAAAATAAAATTAAGCAGTCTTTTTATGAAGCTCCGTTAGCTTTAAATTTATTTGGTCATGGAGCTGAGCAGTTTTGGGCGGGTAGAGATGTGTTTTCAGTTAAAGATGTAGCTAGTTTGCAAAACCAAAAATTACCAATTGTGCTGGGGCTTGGATGCCTAACAGGAATGTTCTACCATCCAAATCCTAATTTTTATTCTCTAGGTGAAGCACTTGTAGGCCAATCAAGCGGAGGTGCTATTGCTTATTGGGGATCACCAGCATTAACGATTCCTTTTGCACAAGCGGCATTAGCACAAGCTTTTTATAGAGAGTTACATTTAGAAACAAATACTCCTTATGAGACTAAAAGATTGGGAGATGTTATTTTAAAAGCTAAGGTCTCTTTGAGCTCGCAGAAATCTATGAGTGATGTTATCAGGAGTTATACTCTGCTTGGAGATCCAACGCTTGTTTTACCAAAGGGCTTGTTCATTAACCCCGGTTTGCCAAATCCACCTCCAGATAATGGCGATGGTCCTCCACCTGATGAGCCCGGTGGCTGTGGAGCTAAAGTTTTTGCAGCTGATAAAAATAAATCACAAGGCTCGACAGGATCCAGCTTACCATTGTTTATTTTACCGTTATTTATATGGTTATTTATGAGGCGTCGGATTTAATTTGTATATATCAACACATAATAGTTCTTGAGTAAAAAAACCACGCAAAGTGGATTTTTAACACGAAAATATAAATTAAAGAACCTGTTGTAATTTTATCTGCTCTTTAAAGAGATAATTGCATTGGCATAGCAGATGCATCTTCTTAGAAATAACAGGAGGAAAACTTATGG
>CAYMKD010000300.1:0-3661 GCA_964390435.1 uncultured Pseudobdellovibrionaceae bacterium
AGATAGTAAGTAGAGGTAAACTCTTTTTTCTTTGGATCAAACTCATAGCGGCTGACAGCAAAACCAATTTGCACACCTCCAGAGAGAATTTTTGAGTAACCTTCAAAAAGAATTTCAGCTTTTGCTGAGACAGAAAATAGAATAAAATAAATTAAAGGCAATAAGGCTGTCATTTTTTTAAGTCTCTGGACCATTGTCTAACCCTCACTGATAAAAGCCTAAATTATTTTGTCGTGTGGGCCTGTATCCTGTCAAAGGAAACAACTTTTATTGCACCTGAACTCGCCTTTGAGAGAGAATGGTGAAAGATCATTATGAAAAACAATCGCGGTCAAATTGCCATCTTTATTGCTCTTATTTTTCAGGTGCTCTTCGTATTTTTTGCGATGGTCATTAATGTGGGACTACTTGTGCATCACAAAATCAATCTACAGAACTCTGCAGATCTTGCTGCTTACTATGGGGCCGCCAAACAAGCCGAAATGCTCAACGCTGTAGCTCATATGAATTATCAAATCAGGCAGAGTTGGAAGCTGCTGTCTTGGCGTACGCGTATTATTGGAACTGCAGGTTATGGGGATCACCCTCGATCAGAAGTAGAGGGCGCATCAAGACTAGATGATAGAGACGAAGAGTACGCCAGCATTCCTGCCATGTGTGTTACCTATAAGCCAACATGGGAGCAAATGCCCCCAAATGAAACTACTTGTAAAAAAATGAACGCAGGGACGGTGAATATTCCCAATATCGTACCACTAAGAGTGATTTCGCCAATTATTCCTAATACCAGAAGGCTCAGTGATTTTACCTTTAATGCTCGAGATACGGCAATTGCTCAGTGTGAACAATATGGTTCAGCGAATTGGCACTTTTTAGCGCAAGTGGTTTTTGGCTACAAGCAAGACCAAGCTAACCGCAAAGCCATCATCTATGCACTCGCTAATGCGATGTCGAGTAATCCAGCCGATTTTGTAGATATTGATGGTGCGCAAGTTTCCGTAGGAATTAGAAAAACTTTAGAAAAAAACCTTACCTTTGCAAATCGTACAAGCCTACATGATTTTAAAGTTTTTAACTCTTTAGCGACAGCGGGGTGTGGCGCCATTGGAGATAATGAAAAACCTCCAGGCTGGCTCTCTGAAATTCAAACAGCTCCAGGTTATGCCTACACAGATACTGAATGTGGGGGAAACTTAAGGTTTTATGCTGAAGATTTTTCTAGAGCACCCAGATACTCTGCAGAAAACCCGTCTTTATTTGATCAAGATATTTTTGAGGTCACCTCTCAGGAGGTACCGGGTCTTTGGCGTTCTTCTCTGGGTGTTGAGAAAAATCCTTGGTGTATGGCCTATGTTGGTGTGAGTGTTAAAACGGCGCCGCAAATTCCGTTTATGCCCATCAGTCAGCCAATTGAACTCAAAGCTACAGCATACGCAAAACCTTTCGGAGGTAAAATTGGTCCATGGTACAATCAAAGTTGGCAACGAGGCTCTAATCGCTCTGGCGGCGGAAGAAAAGTAGATCCTCTTTGGCCCCCACGCAGTGATGAGTCTGGTCAAATTGCGGATATAAGAGATCAAACCAGATATCCAAATTACTCAAGATTTGTTGGTGATAGCGTGGGGGTGAACTCTAAAATGGTGATGGCTTATACTGGGGGCCCATTTAATGGCACAAGGCCTCATGATTGGGACTATTGGATTAATGCAATGACACTAGTAAATGATATTCAGGCTAATCCGGCTGGAGACCTTTTGCCTTGGGATGTTTTTGCAAATAGAACAGTTAAAGCGCGTGATTTAGAGATTGCAGTTATTGCTCCTGATTTATTTGATACAACTTATTATTCAATAGATCCTGATTTTTATAATAACTATTTTTTGCGTCTTCAAGCGGGGTTAAATGCAGCGGGAAGTGGTGAAAGGTTTCGCGCCGATCTAGGTTGGCGTCAAGATGATCCAGATTACGGGAGCTTTAGCATCAAATCACAAATTGAACTTGTGAATAACTCAGCACGTCCGACCTTTGATTTTGAAAATGCTCTTCGTTATGTTTTAAAAGATTTTGCACAGCTACTTACAAGCTGGTCTGAAAATGATTTATCTGATTACAGTTTAAAGCCAGAAATTTTTGGCCAATGTAACTTACCCATTTATGATGAGTCTGGCCAGCCAGTGCACACAGCGGGCTCTTGCGTTTCTGGGGGGAGAACCGGCTACTCAGTTAAACTTGTTTCAGGGGACATGCTCAGAGCCAGTAATTTGCCCTTGGGCGGCGAAGGAGCAGGGGAAGGCCCGCTCTTAAACCCACCGCCTAGCGATTTTTAGTCTCATTTTAGGACAAAAGGTGCCAGGCACCTTTTCCTTAAGCGGCGCGGCTAAAAACGACAAAAGGTACCAGGTACCTAAAGTTGTCTCGACTTTAGACCGAAAAGTGACTCATGGGGAACGATCAGTCTATCTCTTTTAAAGCCATTACAGGTTTGCTGTTTATCGTGGCTTTTTCATTTAATAATGCCAGGGCTCTAACCCCTTTTGAACAAGTGGCACAAAAATTAGATCCTACCTACGCAGAGTCTGCTTTACGCTGTCAAAGTCGAGCAGAAGCCGCTATGAAAATTTGTAATCCCACCAAAAATGAAGATATTAATCAAGCTGGTGATGTAATTGGTGGTTTAGTTGATGCTTTTGCAAATCTACCTGCAACCAATATTGAAATGGCTTGCTCCATTGTTGGCCAAGCAACAGAAGTGGCCGCAGCAGCTATTGGCGCTTTTCGTACAACTTGCGGAGGAGCGAAGTTTTGGTGTGATGACACTTGCGCAAATGCACGAGAGAAACTTAAGAAAATTAGTGAGTACATTTGTCAACGTGATGGACCTGATCATAAAATAGATCTTAGAACAGGTTTAAACGTGGATGCGGTTTGTATTCCGGGTGTTGAGCAAGCAAAAAGTTTTTTAGCTGATAATGCTCCTGTTCCTAATGCTCTGGATGGTGATTATACATATGCATCGCAAAGCTCAGGTTATACAGTTAAAGTAGCAAGCCTTGCTAATACTTGTCTGGGTTATGCACAAAACATAGCTAAAGCAGGTCTTAATTTTGCTCAAGTCATGGGTGTTTTTGATAGAGCAAGTCAGTGCGATAAAGATTCTCAAGTTGCAAGTGAAGACACATGTACAAAAGATCCAACGGCCGCAGGCTGTCCTGGTTCAGCTGCAAAAGATGCATGCTCAATTGATCCAAGCAGTACGGCATGTATCTGCGAAAAAAATCCACGTGACCCGATTTGTGCCGGTTACCAGAAAACAACAGATGCCTCTAGAAATACCGCCTCCTCTCAAGGCTCGAGTACGGCTGATGGTGGTTTTTCTGATGCAGATCTTAAAGCAATGGCCGGAGCACTTGGTTCAAACACAGAATATGGCGACATTCCAGCAACAGGCGGCGCCGGAGCTATGACAAAGGGAATTCCAGGAGCTGGTGGTGGTGGAATTCCAGGTGGCAGCAGTGGAAATGGTGGCTATGGTAGTCAAGGTCAAGGTGGTAGTGGTGGCAGCAGTGGCTTTAATACAGGTGTCTATTCAGGCTTAAGTGGTGGTGGCGGCGGTGGCGGCTCTGCTTTTGGCAAAGGCTTAAAAGGTAGCGGAAGCGACTTC
>CAYMKD010000301.1:0-3658 GCA_964390435.1 uncultured Pseudobdellovibrionaceae bacterium
CAATACTTAATTAAATTCCGGCCGGGATTTTTGTTAGCTCACTTCTTGCTTCAATTAAAGTTTTAGTTTCTTTTGCTAAAATGAATCCATGTTGAGCGTACTGACTGCGAAGAGGGTCGATCTGTTGATTGAGATAAGATCTTCGCATGGCTGTTACGGGGTCTTCTTGACAAATATTACGAACCTCTTCTTTTTGTGTGTTTGCATCAACGTAATGCTCTGTATGGCATGTGACATTTTTAGGAAGCATAAAAATTTCGTTAGAAATAAGTTGAATCTGTCTGCTTAAGTCACTTTGTAGGTTTTGAAGGCTTGCGATATCTTGCGTCAGCTGCTCGATTTGTTTGGTAAGAAATTCTTTTCTCCCTTTAAAGTAAGGGGGTAAAAAATCTTCCTCACTCTTTTTTAGACAAACATTTTTATAGACTTTGCCGCTTGCGCCAACGGTGTAGCCGGTTTTACTTGTACAATAAGATTTAAGTCCTTGAGCGTAGCGCATTTGCATATCTTTAAGAACAAGGTTGTCGCACATTTTAAAATTAACGGGTTCGCCCGCTTCTCCATTGCGCAAAAAACTCTCGTAGGTGCAGTAGCGTTCGCGTCCTGATTTAAAGCCAATATCAATTTGTTGATCACTGATGCGATCTACTTTTTTACACTCTTTTATAAAGCCATCTTCTTCTAGATATCGACCAGAATTTGCAACATCCCGTGCGTACTCAAACCAATTGGTTTTTTCGCACCTTTCTTTAAGCTCCCAAGAACTACAGCCAGAAAGAAGTAAGAGAAAGCATAAAGAGTAGATTATATTTTTAGCTTGAGGCATTTTTTGGTCTCCATTATAACCACATATAGTATTTTAATATTACAGGCTATACATAGATGGTTATACATTCTGCATGAATAAATCATGCTCCAGTAAAAAGAGCTCAGGAACAAGTCCAGCGACAGGCTTTATGGTTGAAGAGTAGCTTGATTAGAGGCTTTATAGCTTTGATTCATTTAATTTTTTGGATTTAAAAAAATTGTTTGGAATCAAACATCAAAATTGGCTCAGGAGGAGGGACTCGAACCCCCGACCCAGCGGTTAACAGCCGCTTGCTCTACCGACTGAGCTACTCCTGAACGAGACGGTAAGTTCACCAAACTACAGAAGAGCACTCTGGATTGTCAAGAAGACGCCTACTTTGTTGAAGAATTGCTGGGCTCATCACCGGTGACCGAGGGCTTTGGTTCTTCTTTGAGAATTCTCACCGAAGCAGTTTCGGGCGTTGGTGTCGCTGGCGGATTAAAAGCAGCAAAAAAATTGGCAAAGGTGCCTGAGCGAATTTGTTGCGACGCGGAAATGATCAAATAAAGGAAAACCAACAAAAATAAAGCCTGCATAAGAATGGGCCAGGGGGATCGCTTTTTGGGTTGGAACATTTTGGGCTCCAGGTGAAAAATGGTGCGGACGGGAGGATTCGAACCTCCGACCACTTGATTCGTAGTCAAGTACTCTATCCAGCTGAGCTACGACCGCACGTAATGTAACGAAGCCCGGGAAGATAGACATATTAAGTTAATAAATCAAGCCTCCTTTGGCGAAAAGCTTGTACTTTGACCACGAATTCACTAGTTTTAATTCTTATGCAAGCACAAGAGATCTGGTTAAACAGTTTAAAAGAGGCCGAGCAAACTTTGCAGAAGTTTTACTCTGACCCTAAACTTATGGAAAACTGCCATAAGTTCTCTCAGATGCTTATCGAAACTTACAACAGACAAGCCACTGTATTTACTTGCGGAAACGGCGGCAGCCATTGTGACGCGATGCATTTTGCAGAAGAAATGACCGGCCGTTATCGCAAAGACCGTAGACCTTTAGGGGCCTTGGCTCTGGGGGATGGCAGTCATGTGACGTGTGTTGGAAATGACTATGGATTTGAGCATGTATTTTCTCGTCAAATTGAAGCTTTGGGTAGAGAGGGTGATCTCTTATTAGGGTTAACCACAAGTGGCAACTCTGAGAACCAGCTACGTGCCTTTAAATCGGCAAAAGCTAAAGGGCTAAAAACAATTGCTTTACTTGGTCGCGACGGTGGAAAGCTTAAAGACTTTGCGGACCTTGCGATCATTGTGCCAGCACAGACTTCGGAGCGAATCCAAGAGGTTCACATTAAGCTGATTCACACAGTCATAGAAACTGTGGAGCGGGCTTTGTTCCCTGAAAACTACTCAAAATAATTGACAAGATATTAATAAAAATGGTTTTTGAAATTTGATTCTGTCGGCTAAAAATGGAGAGGTGGGTGAGTGGCTGAAACCAAGCGTTTGCTAAACGCTCGTAGACTCAAAAGGTCTACCGCGGGTTCAAATCCCGCTCTCTCCGCCAACTTCAAGCAGTCTAATAATAAAGAAAAAAACGAAAAACAAAGTTAAACCGGTTCTCCATGGTTGAAGGTGGGGGGCGCATTAAAAGTCAATAAGTGAGGCATGAGAATCTTCAGTTAGGATTATTAATATAAAGAAATTAACTGATGATATATCTTTAGAGGAATTTAGCGCGATAAGGTCATTCTCAGCTTCCATCTAAAAATAAATGTCTTGAGAAGTTAAAGTTTCTTAACTCTCTGGCCAAAAGTGCGCAGCATGGGTTGCACTCAAGTAAAACTGATTAGAAAATCATAGGATGATTATGCGAAAGTTGTCGCAAAAAGAACCTCTTCACGAGGGTCTGGATCAAACAACAACAATTTTAATTGCTGCGGTTAAAGATCTTTCTCTTTGCAAGAGTATGAATGAAATCACTGCCGTTGTAAGAAAAGCAGCTCGTGCGCTTGCGCGTTCTGACGGAGCGACCTTTATTCTTAAAGAAGATGATTTATGTTTCTATGCAGATGAAGATGCCATTGGTCCTTTGTGGAAAGGGCGTAAATTTCCGATGCCAATGTGTATTAGTGGTTGGTCTATGATTCACAAAAAACAAGTAACTATTGAGGACATTTATGTAGACACTCGCATTCCCATAGATGCTTATAGACCAACATTTGTTAAAAGTTTAGCAATGACGCCAATTCGCCAAAGCCAACCCGTGGGCGCCATTGGCACTTATTGGGCAAAGCAATACAAGCCTAGCATATATGAGCTAGAGGCACTGCAAGCATTAGCGGACGCCACATCAATTGCCATTGAAAACGTCAGCGTGTTGTTAGAGCTTGAGGCCCGAGTTCATGCTCTAGAAAAAGCCAATCATCAAATTAGTCGCATGACTTGGATGGCTTCACATGATTTGAAAGAACCATTGAGAAGCATCGGGCTTAGCCTAGAGCTTCTAGTGCAAGAGTTTGACGAAAGCTTAGAGCAAAAATCTAAAAAAATTATTTCTAGAATGAAAAGATCGACCCATCAAGCACAACAGCTCATTAAAGATCTTCTTGAAGTGGTACAGGCTCAGCAGCACAAAGTTGAGTTAGAAGAGGTGGACCTTAACCTGGTCGCACAAAATATTTTATCTTACTTTAGTTTGCAAATAGAAGAGAAATGCGCAGAAGTTATTGTTGAAGAATTACCAAAATTTTCTCAAGATAAAAAAGTAGTAGAGAGAAAATTTCATAATTTAATTTCACATGCTTTAAAGTTTCATTAAAAAGACCTGACACCACAAAGGCATCTTCATTTA
>CAYMKD010000302.1:0-3657 GCA_964390435.1 uncultured Pseudobdellovibrionaceae bacterium
CGTCCTCCACGAGTCATGAGAGCTTGCACTTTTGAGCTAAGATCTAAGTTATCAATATCCATGTTTAATTTTAATTCTTTTCCTTCAGGCAAGTAATCAATATGCGCTTGTCCTTTCATTTGCCCATTTGCAAGCTCAAAATTACTTAGCTCTGCTTTAAACTCAGTCGTATTGTGTTCTAATTTTAAATTAATATTCTTAATTTCTTGTTCTGCACGATCACCACGATTTGAAAATATAAAAACTAAATCCTTAAGCTGCCCAACAAAAGTCTGCTTCTCTCTGGATTCCACCTGAATATCACCATGAAAATGCCCCATCTTACGAACTGTGCGGTTAGATACATTTAGCCCTAAAAAGCTCAGTAGTTTTGAAAAATCTAAATCCACCACCTGCATCCTAAAAGGTTCAACTCGCGCATTTTCAAGGCCATACCAGGTTGCTTTCTCAGCAAGCAATTCCCCTATATCTCCTTCAAGCTTCAAGTTCTTTAAATCAAAACGAGCATGCGCTAAATTTGATAATTTTTCTGAAACCCCAATTTCAAATGAAAGCCAAGTCGGTAGCGGGTTAAGCGAAATTTTTAAAAGACCTCTTTCTTTTAAAAATTTTATTAACTCTGGCAAAGGCAAATGTTCAAATTTAGAATTTATTTTAATCAAATCAAGATCAGAAAAATGCTCCACGGCAATTTTGTAAACCCCTTCGCGCAAATGACCACGCAGCTCAACTTTTGTTCCCATCGAACCAATTTCAGCTTTGATCTGCCCTGTAGATGTATATTCGGAAACAGAGTTTTGCGAATTAAAATAAATCTCTCCTTCAAAACCAAGTAAACGGGGATCCTTACTGAGCAAATTAAACTGCAAATTTTTTAAAGCAAAAGAGAACCCTTCATTGGGTAAATACTGCACCTGCAATGTATTTAACTGTAAGTACTCAATTTGAGGATTTACCATTTGTACACTCGCTTTAATGGCCGCCGGAGCAACAACAAGACCTGCAGCACTTGCAAGTTCTTCTTCTGATAATATTTTATTATCTGCCTTAGCACCTGGATGCGAGTCACATGCTTGCCATGCTTTAGATAAAACTAAACTTGCCTGATCAGCATATATTTTTTCAACACCCACTCGCCCACTAAATAGAGAAAGCAAAGAAAGTGGCAATTCGATTTGATTCACTTTAAGTGCTGGCTCAAGCCAACAAGGATCTGTGCTGCTTACAATAACATTATTTATGACAACAGATAGCCTCGGCCAAATGCCTTTAGATAGGCTCAATCTGGCATCCTCAAAATTAATTGAGGCTTCAGTTTTTGAATTTGCTATAGCATCTAAGAGGGCCGTTTTTATCTGCTCCGGAGAAAAGACTGTGCGCGCACCGAAGCCCAATAAAAAAGAGAGAACTAATCCCGAAATTAAAATTAAAAATCCGGACTGCTCAGCAACTAAAAATTTATCTTGTCTTTCAGAACGCCGCATCCTTGCATTTTCACCTTAAGCTCTAGCGGAATGCAAAAGAAATGATTTCATATTCCTTTTCAGACTTTGGACCCTTCACTAAAACTACTTCTCCTAGTTTTTTCCCAATAAGAGCACGAGCTAGCGGCGACATAATCGAAATGCGGCCCTGCTTCACGTCTGCTTCATCAATTCCTACGATCTGGTAGGTTACCTCTTCATCCATATCAAGGTCCTGAAGTGTCACATGAGCACCAAATACCACTCGATCTGATTTAATTTGAGCAGGATCTACCACCTCAGCCATCGCAATTTTAGACTGAATTTCGGCAATGCGGCCCTCAATAAGACTTTGCCTTTCTTTCGCCGCGTCATATTCAGCATTTTCGCTAATATCGCCATGAGATCTTGCTTCCTCAATAGCACGTATGATCGCGGGCCTCTCCTCATTAATAAGCTTTTTAAGCTCTGCATCTAACAAAAGCTTACCACGCACCGTGATTGGCATTTTATCTACCGACATGCTGCCTCCTTAAAAAAGACCAAAGTTCTACTCAAACTTAATGCTTCCTGCAATGAATTCTTGGTCTTTAGTAGCGAGGCGAGTCAATAAAGCTTACCCCAAGGCAAAGAATTCGTTAAAATTAATTTGTAGGTAAAGTTTATAGCATATTCAAACTTGGAACTCAAAGTGGATAAATTAGCTAAGTACATACGTGAGGCAAAAAGTATTTTATTAAGCACTCACAAACAATGTGACGGCGATGGCCTAGGGGCTGAGCTTGCTATGTTTCATGCACTTAAATCCCAATCAAAAAAAGTAGAGGTTATCAACGTTGATGCCACTCCTAAAAAGTATCGTTTTTTAGAAGCCGACCGCCACATTCGTTACTTTGATAGCGATAACACACCCCTTAATGATTATGATTTATGCTTAATCTTTGATACTAATGACCATCGATTGCTTGAACCTCTTTATTCAGAGGTTAAAAAAAAGTGCCGTGTCATTGCCTTTGTTGATCACCATCCAATCTTAATCAAAGGGCCAAGCCCATCCAATGAATCCATCATTGATACAAAGGCTGCGAGCACTGGCGAAATGGTTTACAATATCCTTAAAGAATTGTCCTATCCGCTTAACCGAGAAGTCGCACGTGCTCTGTATACAAGTATTACTTTTGACACCCAATTATATCGTTTTATTCGCAATTCGCCGAGGTCTCATGAAATTGCTGCTGAACTACTAAAATTTAATATTGATACCGAAGAAATTCATCGCGCCCTATTTGGCAACCAAACTCCACAAAAAATTGCCTTTTTAGCAAAGGCTCTTAGCCGTATCGAATACCACTGTGATGGACGCATGGCCTTGTTAAAAATTCATGATCAAGACTTAACATCACATAACTTGGAAGTAGATGAATCTCGTGATGTAATCGATATGTTAATGAGCATTGAACAACTTGAAGCTGCTGTGCTCATTCGCGAGGACTCCGCTGATGCTTTTAAAATAAGCCTAAGAAGCAAAGGAAGAATTGAAGTTCTGCCTCTCGCTGAGAGTCTTGCTGGTGGAGGCCATGCATTTGCAGCAGGGGCCTTTATAAAAGCCCCTTATCAGACAATTCATGACACTATTGTCGCAAAGCTTACTGAGCTTTTAGAGAAGATTTAATGGATCCTAAAAAGAAAAAAGAAATTATCTGCAGATGCAATAACATCTCGCGTGAAGAAATTGAAAAGGCCATACGCGAGGGTGCCGATACATTAAATAAAATTTTTGATAGTACAACTGCTGGTGTTGGCGCCTGTGGTGGAACCTGCCGGAGAAAACTTCAACCATTACTTGAAGCTTATCTAAAAACAGGCGTATTTCCAGAAAAAATCAAAGAAATAAAGCGCCGCTAGCTAACCAACAAGACGATACTTAAGGATTTTTTCAACTTCCGGACGACAAGTTCCACAGGCTGTGCTGGCCGAAGTTCGACGGCTTACAGAACCCGTGTCATGAGCTCCGGCAATAATGGCTTGATCTACTTTTTTGGTAAGAATATTACGACAATGACACAACTCCTCATGTTCGTAGGGAAATTGCCAAAGCCCTTGGGATTTTAATATCAACTCACGCATTAAAATCGCCCCATGCCCTGACCCTTCAGGTAAAGGCCAGGAGGCTATAGGGTTTGTTTTATGAGTT
>CAYMKD010000303.1:0-3657 GCA_964390435.1 uncultured Pseudobdellovibrionaceae bacterium
ATTAAGTATATTAAAAAAGCAATTATAGCCTGTGAACAAAATGATATAGCTGAACGAGGTTTAAATATTGGTAGAGCTTTCGATATTATTATGGAGTTGAACAATACTCTTGATCATAAAGTTGGTGGTGATATTGCTAAAAATCTAGAACAACTTTATATGTTTGTTACAGATCAATTAACTAAATCTAATATTTCAGGAGATCCAGAGCCACTTAAAGTGGGCCTGAAATTGATCGAAACCCTCTATGAAGGATGGGTTGGAGCTGTTGAAAAATTAAAAAAAGAAGAGAGCGACAAAGGTATCAGCAAAGCCTAGGAGGGGCCATGACCAGACTAATTTCCTTATTATCTCAAAAGAATCACTATCTAGAAAAATTCTACTCAATAAATGAGGCGGAGTTAGCAAGATTTGCTGTTGGAGATTTTGATCATGTGGAAATTTTTTATCAAAACCGTGAGAGAATATTGGAAATTGTTAGATATTTAGATCAAGAATTCGAAACTTTAAATAAAGGTTTACCTGAATCCGCAAGTCTAACGGTAGATGAGAGACGAGATATCACTCAAGCTCTTAAAGAGAAGGATCAATTTGTTGAACAAATTCTAAATCAAGATTTAGAAATTTTGTCGTATATTGAAAAAGCAAAGTCAGATATTATCAGAGAGCTTCAGAGTCTTGGCCACAGCAAAAAAGCGGTGAGTAGTTACCGCTCTAGAAATTTTAATCGTCGACTCGATGAAGAAGCTTAGTCGAAATTCGCCAAATATATGACGTCTGGTCTAGTCTAGACGTCAAAGTCTTATCTAAAAAAACGCTCAAATTAAAATACGGCTATTTACAGTAATGGCATCAAATATGCTCCATAAATAAAGGCAAGGAGCTATTACGCCATGGTTGATTCTTTTGAAATTGAACAAGATAAAATTAACACGCCGACACATAAGTTTATTATACAGGAAAGATTAGAGCCATCGATCAAGGTTTATCCGGCCTCAGATCGAGAAAAGCTTTTGGCGAGTTTTGATGCTGAAGAGGTTTCTCATCCAGCACCCCAAGATTTTAATGTCGAGGTGTTTAATGCAAAGCTACTTTTTGAGCACAATGAGTATTATTTGTGTTTGAGATTACTGCAAAAAATTTTAATAAGACAGCCATTTCACAGCCTGGCTCTTGAACTAACAGGACAATGCTTTTTTAAACTAGGTAAATTCGATCAATCTTTAGTTGCTTTTAAACAGTATTGGCAGTCATATAAATCGGCATCAGCAGCTTATTGGTTGGCGCAAGTATATTATGTAAGTGGTCAAGATGCAGCAGCTCTTGATTACTACACCAGATCACTCACAGATCTAAGTCTACCAGCGAGTCAATTGTTTGAAATTTATAAAAATGTTGGCAATATTCATTGTCGAGCTGGAGATTTTGATGCTGCTGAAGAGTTCTATAATAAAGCATACACCGTAAACCCAGACTCAGATACTTTGCTTGTAAATTATGGTTTACTTGCAGTTCAAAATGGCAACATAGAGCTTGCTAAAGAAAGGTTTAGACAAGCTTTAAGTTGTAATTTACGCAACGATAAAGCCTGGGCAGGGCTTGCCATGGTTCATAATCAAATGGGAGATTTTGATCTTGCCTGGGCTAATATAGTTAATGCTGTAGAGATTGATCCTAGCAATCGAACATCAATGCAGCTAGTTGCTCAATGGTCAATTCGTGACGGCAGACTTTACGCAGCAGCTGAGCATCTTTCAAATTATTTAGCCATCCAAAACGATGATTATGAGATAAGTTATCTATTGTCACAAATTTTTTGTGCTCAGAGCTTATTTAGCTTGGCATTAATTGAAGTTGAAAGATGTCTTTCCATTCAATTTAATTATGAGCCTGCTTTAAAACTATATGAAGAACTTAAAAATCACTTTAAAAAAAATAATGGAGAAGCAGTTTGATAGAGTTGATAAAAACGGTAACTGGACAAGAAGTTCCCAAATTAAATGGCTATTTTCTTTCTTCAAGTTATGATCCTCTCACAGAGGCTGAGCGTTGGATAGAGAGTGTGCAACATAACTTGCAAGATACAGTTTGTATTTTAGGAGTTGGTGCTGGTTTGCATATTAAGCTTTTAGCAGAAAGAAACCCTCAAAGAGCTTTTTATGTGTTTGATTTTAATCATGAGATTTGTCAAAGATTTAACGAAAAACTTGGTCAACCAGAGAACGTTGAAGTTATCTGTTTAAATAATAGCAACGATATCTTGAATGAAGAGCTATATAAAAAATTAATTTTTTTAAAGCCACAAATTTTTACATTTCGTCCGGCCTGTCAAGTTTATATGGAAGAGTTTAGCAATCTGTATTTGCATTTAAGTTTAAGAAGCAAAATGGCTTTTGCAAGATTTACTGATTTCTTAAAAGATAGAGAGCTTAAAAAAATTCAATTCTCCAACCAAACAATACATATTAAAGAATTTGTAGAAGCAACTAAAAGCCTGCCGCCAGATAGTTTTTGGAGAAAGACGACCGCCCTATTAAAGGAGTTAATTAAATGAAAATTCTTGTACTGTCACTACTCAGAATTGGTGATTTATTCATGCATACGGCGGCTTTAAGAGCTCTTAAAGAGCGTTTTCCAGATAGTGAAATTCATTTATTAACAAATCTTGAATGTCGACGTGCTAGCTCACTTATTCCTTATATTCAAGAGGTGCATTTTTTTGATCGGACTAAAATTCAAGAGCTCCTTGTTGAAACAGATCGGCCATGGGCCATGAGTTTAAAAGAAATTGAAGGATTTATAGAAAAGATAAATGAAATAAAATTTGATGTTGTTTATAACCTCACAAACACTGTGCTTAGTGCGCGTTTAATGGATTTAATTGACGCCAAAGATAAAATTGGTTTGGCCTACCAAGACTCACAAATAACGGGTACATCTTCAACCTGGATAGACTATTTAAACCAAAGCACTTCTTCAGGAGCAGCTAGTTATCATTTTGTCGATATATTTTGTCAAACAGTTAGGCCTGGTAACTACTATAAAGAGCTGCATCTTATTGAATCAAACATAGGCAAAGAAGAGGCAAAACAGTTTGCTGAAACAGAGAAACCTTATATTTGTATTCAAGCGTTAAGTAGTGATGTTAAAAAAAATTGGGATTTAAATTCATTTAGACAGCTTGTTGATTGTTTAGCTGCTAGATTTACTCAATATCGCTATGTATTCATTGCAGCTCCTAATGAAACAGAACTATTAAAGCCAACAATAGAAACTCTTGAAGAGAGTGGGATCGAGGTATGTTTAGCAACGGTGAGTTTAGATGGAGCCTTTAGCCTACTTAAAAATGCTGAAATGCTCATAACAGTTGATACAAGTATAAAACATATGGCAGCAGCAGCTCATTGCAAAATATTAGAACTTGCGATTGGGAGTAGTCAGCCTTTAGAGACAGCAGCTTATTTAGCTGGCTCAGTCGTTGTTCAGAGTAGAGAGCTTTGTGCCCCTTGCAATCATTCGCAGAACTGTCTGCATGCTGAACATTTTTGTTCACAAAGATTACATCCAGCTGTTATTGCAGAAATAGCTGATGGAATTTTAAGTAATGATGAATCAAAAATTCAAAACATAGCCAGTCGATTTGCCACTAAAAAACAA
>CAYMKD010000304.1:0-3655 GCA_964390435.1 uncultured Pseudobdellovibrionaceae bacterium
CGACTACATTTCTAAAGCAGAATATATAGTTAATGATGCAATGCTTTACCATAATTTTCTAAAACTAAGCGCGGATTTTAAAGACCCAAATTTTGAGAAGAATTTTAAAACTCCGATGGATAAACTACTTAAAAACTACTGTCATAATGGCTATTACCTTTCACAAGCTTTACCAAAGGGGTTTTTAGATTCTCTCTCATCAGATGAAGCTGAAGAAGCACTTTATCTTGTGCAAATGGATTGGCTGCTAGGAAGTCCCGCTGGACTTCTCTTCAAAATTCGCGAAGAACTCTTTGGACTCAAAGAAGGTTATGGGAAAATATTTTGGCCAGAGACGGCAAGTAAAGCCAAGCAAAAGCCTAGTAGACTCAAGCTTGAAGGTTCGCTCTCAGATAAACTATGGAACCATAAAGCTGCTTAAAGCGAGTTCTTGGTTAATTTGTAAAGAGAAATCATAAAAGTCACCTGATCCACTTTGAGGAAACTTTAAAGACTCTGCCCATAGTGCAATTTTGTGAGGACTATTTTGTATTGCACTAGCACCATAAAGAACATCCCCTATAATTGGATGACCAATAGCTGAAAGCTGAGCTCTTATTTGATGAGTTCTTCCAGTTAAAAGACGAATTTTTAAATAACTGCAATCAACTGAAATTTGAATTGAAGAGAGTATTTGCAACTGACACTTTAACCACCCTTTTTGTTCTTGAAAGGAAACCTCCTTAGGACTCCCTATACTAGGAACCATAAAGTGTACCAGCTCTCCTGCTTCTACAGAAGCTCCTTGCACAATAGCTACATAGGTTTTTTCAACCAAACCTTTTTGCAAATAAGAATTAAAAATTTTTTGATACTCGTGGCTAAGAGCATATACCATCAGTCCATGAGTCATCGTATCCAAGCGATGGGTTATATAGGCTTTTTTTCTGAGCTGAGTTGACGTAAATTTTAATAGATTCTCAGACTCATTATCTAATAAAGCATGGCACGGGATACCTGCAGGCTTGTTAATTACAACAAAATCATCATTTGAAAAAATATGAACTTTATCCCACTCAAGTTCGCTTAAATTAAAACGTTTTGGTTGAGTATGCACTCGTACGTAAGAATCTGCTGCAATAATTTTGTCTTTATTGCAACGCTCTTTGTCGACGTAGATGGCTCCTAAACTGAGTAACTCTATAACTTTCTCTGAAGGCAAGGCTAGTTGCTCACCAATAAATTGACTTAAGTACTGGGCCTGTTGATTTTTAAGATGCCAAATTCTTTGGCTGTCTGACATATAGACCTTTATAATAGCACGCCGTGATATAGATGAACAACTAATTCAGAAGACGCAAAATTAATTAGGTGGTAACTTTAATCTATTCAATGAGTATTATACATGAACCCACAATTCAAGCTCTTGCTCAATACGCCTACGAGCCATTACTAGTCTATCTAGGCTGTATAGGAATGATGCTTTTAAGTAGCTTCGGCTTTCCACTTCCTGAGGAAGTTACTATTATCAGCCTTGGACTTATTTCATATATTGGTCATAACCCTGATCTTTTTCCACCCCCGAGCCCCGATGCAGTTCCTGTTAATATGTGGGTCTCAGCAATCGTGTGCTTTCTTGCTATTCTGATGAGTGACTCCCTCGTCTTTACTCTAGGAAGAACTGTCGGCAGAAAAATGATGTATTGGCCCTTTATGCGCACGGTCCTTACAAATAAAGTATCAGATAAAGTAGATCGCTGGATTCATAAATATGGGATCATGGCTGTCTTGCTCTTTAGATTTACTCCTGGCATTCGCTTTCCGGCTCATCTTTTTATTGGTTTTTCAAAATTACCTATGTGGCAATTTTTGCTTATAGATGGGATTGCGGCTCTCATAAGTGTCCCGACACAAATACTCATAGTTGCCCATTATGGAGAGGTTATCCTCTCCACAATACAAAAATTTAAAATGTATGTTCTCATGCTTGCAGGTTTGTTTCTGATTATTATGATTGCCAGAAAGTTAAATACTTGGCTCGAGAACAGACGCGCTCCTCAAGCCAGCACCGAACCTTTAAATTCTAGCAAATGTAAATAACATGAACTGAGTTTCTTCAGGTCGAAATAGTCCAAAACTTTGCTGAGGTCTAAGGACACTCACCATATTTTCTACTTGAAAAATAAAATTCAACTTAGGGTTTATTGCAAAACCTAAACCTGTAGAAATTTTAAAGCTCTCGTACTGAAAAGCATCTCTTTTTTCAGATGGAGCTGCATGAATCCACTCGTGCTTAAACCCCACAGCCTGACTTAAACTTAAATCTCTTGAAAAGTTTTTTGTTAATTCTAAATAATGGTCCAAGGCCGCTTGAGTGTTTTGTTTTAATACTTGAAACTCTCTATTTCCTTCGCCCGGTTTGTTTGTTTTAATTGTCTGCATATAAGCTGTTTGACTTTGAACATAGTAGTCAGGCTTAAAGTTATAAGTTAACTCCCAGCCATTACCCATCCACTTCTCAAACGTCATCCATGAACCAATACGAGTAATAGTTTTTCTTTCCTGAGAAGACTCACTTGTGGGCAAATAGATTTTAAATTGTCCTCCAAAATCAACACCACCATACAACTTTGCAATATTGTATTTTGCATACTGAAAATAAGCATCATTCCAATTAAAATCCATCTCTTTAGAGTCTCCGTACTTATTAAATCCTGCAGAACTTAAGTTAAAGGCAGGTTTAAAAGCAAAGCTTTCACCTCTCCCAACTCTATAGTTAAGGCTAAAATAATTATAAGAATCTATATTGGCTCCGCCCTTATTAATTGTCTCTAATTGTTGGCTGGCTAAACTAAAAAATGATACGCCCCAAGGGCTTCTTTCTTGTTCTAAGACTTGAGTAGTTAATCTGTTTTCATCCTGTGCATAAACAGAAGATGAAATTAAAAATGATAGTAAAATGCCAAATGTATAAACTAACTTGAAATTCATATATGCTCCAATTATTTTAGAAATATTTGCTCAAATGGTACAGTCCACTTACTGCGGTTAATTGCAGCACCAACAGAAAACTCAGCTTTATCTAACTCAATTTTCACTTGTCCCTTATAATCTTTGCGACCATCAAAATCATAAGAAAACTCTGCAGACTGAATCAGTTTAGAATTAAAACTCACATATTCAGATGTTAAATCTAAAGTAAAATATGATTTTTCTGTTTTTGAGTCATTCTGCAATGAACGTAAACTTTGTAAATCAAAACCTGATTTTAAATTTGTTAAACTAAGGTTCTCACCTTCTTTATGAAGAAGGAATTGCCAAGTTAAATCAATTTCAATCTCATCTGTTACATTTGAACGAGTATTTTGAACTTCGTAAGGAGCAGAATAGATAAAAAGTAAGTCTCCATTAAGTTGTCTTCGCACATCTAAAGATTCAAAGTTTTTTATGTAGGCTAAGCTTCCTTTTTGACCAGACTCTGTAAGACGGTGGTGCAGTTTTTGAGTACTTACACTAAGTCTCTCTACCTGTCCTGCCGAATCATATGATATTGCCCAAAGCTGTCTTCCATTTGTAATGATCCGACTCTCGTTGAGCTTGGTTTCACAATCTTTGTAGCTAAGCTCAAACTCTTTTGCCCCATTCTGCTCACTTAATAATATTGCGGTCTGACACT
>CAYMKD010000305.1:0-3654 GCA_964390435.1 uncultured Pseudobdellovibrionaceae bacterium
ACTATATTTATTTAATTAAATATAATGTTAAGTTTTATTTATAAAACAAAATAGGCCGAATTAATTAAGGTTAATTCGGCCTTTGTAGGGAGTGTTTGATATTAGGCGACTGCAGCAGCGGCAAAATATCTATAGTCAGTTCTTGGCACTGCCATTGGCTTTTTGTATTTGCTCAAGAGGGTATTTCCAAGGCCGGCAAGAGAAACGAGCAGCCAGAGAGAGGTCATGGTCAGTAGGACAGGAATTGTGCCTACACCTGTAAAGGTGAGGACGATCGCTGCGATCAAACCGATGGTTGCGACCACGCTGATTGCGATTCCGATACCATCTTTAAGATTGTCCAAATTGCAATTCTTTCTGATGGCTTTCCACTTATCTGTTTTACTTGCGATCATTTGATTGACTAGATCGGTGCCATCCAGGATGCCATTAGCATCTCTTTTGATGCGAGGGCCAACAACGCGGGCGTTGATATCGAATTGAGCTTTAACGTTTTTCCAAGCATCTAATTTCTCGACGCGGCCATGAAGTTTGGCGCTTGTTTTAGTGTAGTCGTCAACAATTTGATCGTAAGCCGCTTTAGCTTCAAAAAGAGTTCTTTCCTGTCTCCATTTTGCGGCAGTGAGAGTGATGATTAGCTTTTGAAGCTTACTTACAGCTGGGTCAGCAAGATCATCAAGTATCTCCTGATATTCATCTGCAGCTTTTTGAGCTATAGCCTGAGCATTGTTCAACTCTGTTTGATCATTTAATTTTTGGATAGCCGCATCATCTTTCTGTTCGATTTTCGCGATCTGGCTATCGAGGAATAAAGCGATCTTAGCGCTGTTAGCAACGTCGTTCATGCCTGTTTTTTTGTTGGCTTTGAAGTTTTTATGCTTCGCTTGGATCTCAGCTTTTCGGGTTCTTGTTTTGTGGACTTTAAGAGATTTGTTTGTGATGTCGATCACGTTTTTAACAATTTCCACACCGTTACCAACGACTGCAAAGGGAAGCACTGTTGTTGTTCCGAGTGCACTTGAAATGTCTGCCAAAGAGATCACTTGGAAAGTGTTTAATAGTTTGGCTGCGCCCATCCCGCTGACGATCAGCTGAAAAAAGCCTGAAGCAATACCGAGGTTTCTTTGATGAAGGTCAATTCCTTTTGCATTTTTCTTATCTACATTGGTCAAAATGTCATCTACGCCTTTAGCAAAGTTCAAAACTTTCACTGTGTCGTTGATGATATTGCAGTTGCCAACGAAATCTTTTGCAGCGGCGCTTGGCTCTAAAGTGTTAAAGTATTGTCCAATCCCTTTTGCAATCTTTACAAGGGTGTTTGGGATACCGCTTTCTCTTGCAGCATCAGAGAATGGAGCAAGATAGGCTCTTATGCCAGGGATGCTAGATGTCGTGGCGTTGGTGTATTTCTGATTTAAACCAGCGGGTATAGCAGGTAGAGTCCACTTTTGAGGGATCGGGTTGTGTAAATTTACGGCCATCTAGTCTCTCCTTTTTACTATTAAAAATCGTTTTGTCAAGATAGTAAGTTTATAGGAAAATGGAATTTAAATCTATACTTAATCTTAATAATTATTCACCGCAGAGTTTATGCAAATCGGGAAAGGGTACGCGTACGGGAACGTATATAGGATTTTAGATGTAGGTGGGGTTCACGGGGTCGGGGTGGATGCTGAAGCCAAGTGCTAATGGGTCTGGCATGTAGTCGTCAAAATTAGTTTTGGGCACGTCATGCGGTTCTCTGTAGTCTTTTAAGAGCTCAAAGGCGAGTCCACCAAAGGAGACAAGTAGCGACATGGAGGCCATGGCGACAAGGGCTGGGATGGCTCCAATTCCTGTTATTGCAAGCACGGATGATGCGACGACGGTTGTGGCCATAACGGTGTGAAGAGAGATCCCAAAGCCATCGATCACATTGGACCAAGCGCAATTGCTGAGCTGCGTTTTCCACTTTTCTTTTTTATGTTTGATCAAGCGTCCGAGTGGGTCTTGTGGATCTATCTTGAACTCTTCCGGGTTTCCGTCAGAGTCGATGCGAGCTTGATGGTTGTGGTCTGTAATAAGGGCTTCATGATGGTTTTCAAGGGCGTCCCAAACTTTCCATTTTATAGCGCGTGCCTCGAATTTTGAGCGCAAGGTTTCGCATTCTTTATGAACTTGATCGTGCTCTTTTTTTATGGCAAATAAAGCGGATTCTTTTTTGTGCAGTTTAATTCTGGTCGCAATCTTAAAAAATGACTTGTCCTTTTTGAGGGTTGCTTTTGCCAAGGTGTAATCTTTTAGGGCTTGTTCGGTCTGGTCGTGAGTGTCTTGAATGCGAGTTTCCAGGGCTTTTACATCTGCAAGAGCATTTGTTTGTTTTATCTCCATTTCAGCCAGATGGTTCTTCAGGAAGGTTGCGATGTCCCCGGATTTTTTTGTGCTGAATTGTTTTTTTCTTGCTTTGAGTTTAGTTCTCAAGGTGTTTGTTTCATAAAGGCGGAAGGCGCCGTTTGCAATTTCAAGGCCGCTTTTAATGAGTTCGATCCCATCTCCGGCAATACGTAAAGGGAGGAGGGTGATGGAGCCGATCGACAGGGAAGCCTCAGCAATCCCGAGAAGGTTGAACTGGTCTAGTAAATTAATAAAAGAGAGGCCGCCTGAGAGAGTTTCAAAAAAACCATGCGCGATCGCGAGGTTTCTTTGGTGGAGCGGGATTCCTTTTAAGTCCTGCACGGCTCCATTTTCAATGATGGTTTTAATTCCATTGACAACGCCAAGTGTTTTGATTGTATCGGAAAATGCACTTGCGTAATGAACAATGTCTTTTGCTTTGAGGTTATCCCATAGGATGACTAGGTAGCTGGCGCTGTATTTTACGATTTTGATGAGTTGGTGAAGGACGCTTGTTTCATTGACTTTGTTTGCAAGAGGGGAGACGATGCTGGAGATTTGGGCAATTCTTGGGATGGAATCTTTTTCGTAAGCTTTTCGGAGGGTTTTATTTTGATCGGTAAATACCCATTGCGGGTTGTGATCTGGCAAATGTTCGGTAAAGACGCTCACGGAGGAGGCTCCTATTAAACTTAAATAAAAACAAAATTTTAAGGTAATGTTAAATTAAGTTCAATAGGAAATTAGTTTGAGTTCAGTTTAATTAGCTCAAACTTAATATGTTATAAGCCTAATTGCGCAACTATTTTAGTGATGCCTGTTTTTTCGATCGTTCTCATCGCGCTAGTTGCAATTTTCAAGGTCACAAATCTATTTTCTTCAGGAAGATAGAATCTCTTCTTGCGAACGTTCGGCTTGAAAGTACGTCTGGTTTTACCTGTCGTCTTAAGACCGATCCCTTTTTTCTTTTTAGCAATACCGCGGATGGCGTAGGTATTCCCTCTTGTGGTTCTTTTGCCTGTGATTTGGCATAACTTTGACATGATACACTCCGGAACAGAAAATTTGTTAGCCTATCATAGCGCATTGTTTGTTATGAAACAAGGGATTTTATTGAGGAAGGTCGTCTAGTGGGATCCATTTTTTGCTGACATTGAATCGTTTATTCTTGTGTTTTGACCTTTCATGGTCGATCAGATCCTGGTCTGTTTCCTGGGGCAGACGAGAGCTGAGCTCTTTTTTGTATTGGTTCAAACGCTCTTTGATCTCTTTAATTTCTTT
>CAYMKD010000306.1:0-3641 GCA_964390435.1 uncultured Pseudobdellovibrionaceae bacterium
ATGAGTTTGATTTGGTTCGATTATTGACAATCACTCGCTTAAAGTCTGGGTCTAAAGCCACTTCCACTTCATAGGCTTCAGCTTGATTAACATTTTTCCAAGTCAGCCATATATAGGAGGCTGAGCCAACTTGATAAAAGTAAGTAAGATTTGCCGCGGGTTCAAGCAAAATAGGTCTGCCCATAGGATTAATGTGAGAGTATTTAAATCGACTGGGCTCGGAGTAATCAGTCAAAGGCTCATCATTATTGCCAATGGGTTGAACTCTCCAAAAATAATCTCCAGGCTGTGAAATTGTTAATTGTCCTGCAGGTTTTCTGCTTTCAATTTTTTCTACTTCTTTAAACTCTTGATCTTTTGAAACTTCTACGACATATTTTTTCGCTAATTCAGTAGGAGTCCACTTAAACTGAATATTTTGCTCCGGAGCTGGTTCATCAACAGACTTACCGCGAGTTATAATCGGTTTTATTTCTGCAAGCTGGGGTTTGTTTACATCAATACTTAAACTTCCTACTTCGCTGTAAAGACCAGGGTATTCTTCTCCAGCCCAAGCTCTCACTCTGTAATAATACTTTCCTGGCTTAATATTATTCCAGGCTGTTTTTGAATGTTCGGTTTTGATAAGCCAATGTTTCGTAAAGTTAGGATTTTTAGAAATTTCTAAACTATAAAACTGACCACCTCTTACAGGAAACCAAGCGAACTGTGGTGCCAAGTTATCCGGCAGTGGTGGCGGAATATTTTTAGGAGCTTCATAGAGAATATCTTTCTGAACTAGCTTCGGAGGTGCTAGTACAGCAGGCGCTGAAACAACTTCATACTCTATGGGCGAAGACCAGCTAGAGGCGGGGCGTAGTGGGCCTGATGAGCGAATACGAGCAATGTAGCTGCCAGGTTTTGGATTAAGCTTTATATTAAATAACTTTTTTAAATTTATTTTTTCAATTTTGCCGTTAGATTTATTTTCAATTTCAATTTCATAAGCAGTGCTTGGAAGTGGGTCTTCCCAGCTAAGCAGAATTTCAGCAGGAATTAAAACTTCATTATCTGCGGCAAACATTTCTGCAACACGATTTGGTTCTGGCTGCTTCAAAATTGGAGATTGATCATGTAATAAATTAAGACGTTTAGTTTTAGAGGTTACAATAACTTCTTCTTGGTCATTGAGACCGTTCACTCGCCAATAGTACTTGCCACTTTTTAGATTCTCTATGCTAAAATTTAAATTCTCTGTGAGAGCTTCTTGGGTTATTTCACTAAAGTCTGATTTTTTTGAAATTTGAATTGAATATTTTTTAATTGGGCCATCAGCTTTCCATGAGAAATTTAAATCAAGAGTATTCTCTGGTAAAAATAAAAACTCTTTTTCTGGTTTTAAAAGTTTTACTTCTAATGTAATAGATTTTTTTATAGATTTACTAATGCGGACGTTCTCACCAGCATTAATTTCTGTATTCTTTCCTTGGCGCTCAACACTGACTTTCCCAGATAAAACTTTAATTTGCGCAACGCCATTTTCTGTTTTGTTAAGTTCAATTTTAGAGCCAGAGCCACTTAGAGTAATCTCTTCACCATTTTGTTTAATTTTTAATTGTTTAGCAGATCCTAAGTCTCCTGCTATTTGTCCAAATTTAAAATCTAAAGACATTTGGTCATTTTCAAAATTTATTACGACAAGAGAGTTTGGTTTAACAGCAATTTGTCCGCCATTGTTAATAAGAACAGAAGCTTCAGATGAAGCTCCCGTAAAAATGCTATCACCTTGATAAACTGTGTCTTTGCTTTTGGCAGGATACCATAAAAAATTGTTCGCATTTTTACGGCGTACGTCGCGAGAAAGCTCAGTAAACTCACCAACTGGTTTAAGATTTTTAACATTGCCTTGACTAAAAAGAAGGGAGTCATCGTAAAGCAAGTAAAGTAGCACAATCAGCGCTAAAACAGCACTGATAATAATACCTTGATCCATTTTGGATACACGACGCCCTTGCATGATAATATACCTCATATTTGTATCGGTTAATGTCGCAGGAGAGTTCATGGACCTTGGTCAAGTCTTTGGCTAACTAAGCTATACAATAGCTACACAAAGCATGGCTAAGCCATTCATAATAGCTCTATGGAAAAGCGTAATGGACTTTCGGTTCGCTACAAAATTTTACTTCTGCTTACGACGTTGCCATTATTGGCACTTGGGGCCTACCTTGCTCTAGCAGTAAATATATTTACAAACGACAAAATAGCCTATGTTTATGACTCAAGTTCGGCTGTTGCTCGAACAATTTCTGCACAAGTCAAAGCGGAGATGAATGCTTCATTAAACTTAATTAAACCGGTAATTCAAGACTACATCTCAGCTGGACAACCTGGGGTTATATCAAAAACTATTTTTAATAATGAAGCTGATTTCCTAGCACTTCTTTTTTTAAGAGAACAAGCTCCGACTCCGCAAATTTCAAGTTACATGGAAAAAAATGTTGGCACTCTTCACCAGATTATGAATGACCAACGTTGGTTCAACTGGCTAGCACGCTTAAGGCTTAACTCCAGATTGGTTGCTGCTCCATATCAGGATGATCGAGTTTTAATTGGAGAAAAAATTATTGGCGAAAATGGTCAATCTGATATCTTTGTCTTTTCATTAGTGAGAATGCGTGAGTTATCAAGTGTGTTTCGAACTAAGACAAATTATCAAATATATCTTACGCAAGAGGATGGACAAATTCTCTTTGGTCCAGAAATTGGGGTCTCTAATCTAAATTTACTTATCATGGATGATTTTGTGAGCAAAGTGAAATCGAGTGTTATCACTGACGGAACTCAGGCTGTGTATGATCATAAAGGGGCAGAGTTATTAGCTTCTTTTTCTAAAGTTGGATTTTCAGACTTAGTAGTTTCTGCATTTGTTGAGAAATCAGCTGCTTTGGCTGCAGTCGAAGTTTTAGTTAGAAAGTCGTTAATATTTTTTGGAGTTTTATTTTGCCTGACAATTCTTGTAAGTCTTTTTGCATCTGGCAGTTTAACAGCAGCTTTAACTAAACTTTTTGAGGCAACACGCAGGGTGGCCGAAGGGGACTTCGCTATTCGTGTAGAAGTTAAATCAAATGATGAAGTGGGAAGTCTTGCAGATAGCTTTAATCTTATGGCTGAAGAAGTAGCTAGACTTTTGCAAGAGACAGCTGAAAAAGCAAGAATGGAAGGAGAGTTAAAAACAGCAAGAACCGTACAAGAGACTCTTTTTCCTGCGGCCAGCGCTGACATAGGTCAAGTTCATATTTCAGGCTACTATGAGCCAGCAAGTGAGTGTGGTGGAGATTGGTGGCATTACTGTGAGGTAGATTCAAAAGTTTTTATGTGGATTGGGGATGCGACAGGACACGGGGCTCCGGCAGCTTTAATAACGAGTGCAGCTAAATCAGCAGCAACTATTATTGAGCGTCTTAAAGTTTCTCCTAGTGAAGCTCTTGAGCTTTTAAATCGGGCCATTTATGAGGTTTCTAAAGGTAAAATCATGATGACCTTTTTTATTGCCAGCTATGATCCAAGTACACGAGAACTTGTTTATAGTAATGCTAGTCACGAGCCACCTTTATTATTTCATAAAGGAAGTGAACCATTAAAGAAAAAAAATCTTATTC
>CAYMKD010000307.1:0-3635 GCA_964390435.1 uncultured Pseudobdellovibrionaceae bacterium
TAATTCCACTAAACAAACAACTTGCTTGCCCATTTCTGCAGCACGAATGAGAGATTTAACAAAGGGGCTATTCTCTCCTGTTCGATATAATGTCATCTTAATAGCTAAAACTTTTGGGTCATCTGTAGCTGCGCGTATGAACTTCTCTACAGTGTAACTAAAGCTCTCATAAGGATGATGTAATAAAATATCACCATGGCGAATAAGATTAAAAATATTTACTGATTCATCTGCAAATGCCTGCGGCAATACAGGCATCCATGGCTCAAATTTTAAATTTGGAACAGGAAGATCAGAAATCATATTTAAATCTGTGTAATCAAGCTCCCCTTGGCATTCGTAAATATCGTTTTCAGTGAGCTCAAGTTCTTCCATTAAAAACTTAAGCATCCATGGGTCAGGATTCGGGCCGTGCTCCAAGCGAACCACTTCTGCAAATCGTCTTTGCCTGAGTTCCTCTTCGATCATTTCAAGCAAGTCCTCAGCATCGTCTTCATCTCTCTCGATATCGGCATTTCTGGTTAATCTAAATGGCATCACATCTAAAACCTGCATTGAGGGAAAGAGCTCTTGCAAGTTTTCACGAATAACATCCATAAGACTTACATATTTATGAGACTTCTCTTCATTCTCAATAGCAATCCATTGTGGCAAAACTTTAGGGACTTTCACTCTGGCAAAAACCCTGTCTTCACGATCCGGATATCTCAATGTCACACCTAGCGATGTAGATAAGTTAGAAATAAATGGAAACGGATGCCCTGGATCCACAGCTAAGGGAGTTAATACTGGGAATACATTTTTTAAATAGAACTTCTTAATTTGATCTTTTTCTGTAACTGATAAATCCTGCCAACGGCATAAGTGAATTTGATTCTTTTCAAGCAAAGGTTTAAGTTGCTCTAAAAAACACTTAGTTTGATTTTGCATCATCTCTAAAACAACTTTGCGAATTTGCTCTAATTGCTGAGTTGGGCTTGAACCATCTGCAGCGCGAGCCATTACACCAAAGGCCATTTGTTTTTTTAAGCCACCAACTCGTTTCATAAAAAATTCATCTAAGTTGGAGTGACTGATACTTAAAAAACGAACTCTCTCTAAAAGAGGATTACGAAGGTCACAAGCTTCATGCAAAACGCGTTGATTAAAATAAAGCCAGCTGATCTCTCGGTTAAGATATTCCTTTTCTGAAGCCATCGGCGGAGCTATCAGTTTTTTGCTTTTTTTGGGGCCACTTTTGGTACGTATTTTTCTTGTCACGACTCACATATTCGCCGAGGTTTTAACTGCAATCAACTCAAAGGCCTAAAACTAACCAAGATTGAAAAAACAACCGGATCAAAGGCTCATATTGCGGCGCACTATCTGCCGTTTAATCCTAGTTTTAGATAAATGTGAATTTACTGTCTCTAGACGAAAAATAGCAAATATGGCAAAATGGTTTAATGTTAACAACAGCGGAAGTTAAAAAATTTAATGAATTAAGACCCTGGCGCTCCAGTCTTGATATCCTTGGCGAGTGGCTTCTCGTCATTCTTACTTTTGTGATTGCTATTCGCTATCCTCACCCAGTTGTGATTTTTATTTGCGGTATTTTAATGGCACGCCACCAATTAGCGTTTGCTGTTTTTACTCATGATGGAGCTCATCGCAGATTATTTAAATCAGCTACTCTCAACGATTATATTGGACAGTTCGTCGTGGGAGCTCCACTGCTTTTCTCAATGTTCTCATATCGTCACCTTCACCTAAAACACCATCGAGCTCCCCTGGCTCCTGATGATCCAGATATTTCACTTACAGGTGGCTACCCAGTGAGCAAAGCCAGCTTTGCAAGAAAAATGGTGCGAGACTTAACTGGGCTTTCTTACTTTAAATTCATTAGCTATTTTATTTATCTTGCCGGTAAACCAAAAGCTCAACTCAAAAAACTCACTCCAGAAGAAGCTGCCCGTGTCTCTAAGAGCGATCGTGTTCCTGGTTGGCTTGTAAGTGTATCTATTATTTCTGTGAATTTTTTAATCTGGTTCACACTTTATATGTTTGGGCATGGCTGGTTTTATTTACTTTGGATTATTCCGGCGATGACTGTACTGCAGTTTTTGCTAAGAATCAGAGGAATTGCTGAGCATGCGGGCTACCAACCTAACGAAAACCAAATGCTTAATTCAAGAACAGTTATTAACCCCTTTGAAGCCTTCTTTTTTGCTCCACATAACGTAAACTATCATATTGAACATCATGTTTACCCAAGCATTCCTTACTATAATTTGCCCAAAGTTCATGCTCTTTTAAAAGAGCGAGGGGCTTTGCCTCAAGCAAATTTATATACTAGTTATCGTCAAGTTGTTGCCGAACTCGTAAAATGAGTTCTCATAACCGCGAAAGCCAAATTTTAAAAAAGCTCACTCAGAAAATTTATAAAAAAAACTCAAATATTGTCGTCCCTATTGGAGATGACGCGGCTGTTGTAAAAATTAATGGAACTCAAATAGCAACTTGCCAAGATATGCTCATAGAGGGAGCTCACTTTGATCTTAGTTACACGACTGCGTTTGACCTCGGCTACAAATCACTGGCAGTTAATTTAAGTGATCTTGGAGCCATGGGGGCAAAGCCTCTCTTTGCACAGATTTCTTTAGGCATTAATAGTCATATTAGTGACGAATGGGTTTTAAAGTTTTATGAAGGTCTCACACATTTAGCTGAATCAACAAAGGTGCAAATCATTGGTGGCGACCTTGTCCACTCTCCTCATAAAATAACCATTGATGTCTCTGTTATTGGTTCATGTGAAAAGCCCTATTGCCGGGGGCCCTACCAAGTTGGAGATCTTATCGCAGTTACTGGATACTTGGGGCTTTCACACACAGGATTCGTTGCTCTTAAAAATAAAATGCCTCAATATAATAAATCCAAATTAGCTCATTTAAGACCTGAGCCACGACTAGAAATTCATAGAGCCAAAAGCTTACCGCCATCAACTGTAATGGATTTAAGTGATGGTTTAATCGCGGCTCTTAAACAAACTCAAGATGTCTTTGGCTGTGGATTTACAATTGAAACCAATTTACTGCCAACTCATGAGGAAAGCCAGAGCTTAGCAAAAACTCTCTCTCAAGATAGTCACTTATGGGCTCTTTATGGTGGTGAAGATTATGGTTTATTACAAATAATCAGTCCGCAAAACTTTCAATCCTGGCAAGCTTTTTGGCACAGCCACAATGTGTCTTTTACTGTAGTTGGAAAAGTAATTAAAGAGAGTGAAATCTCTTATCAAGACCTAGATAACCAAAAATATAAGGCAGATTTACAAAAAACTTGGAGTCATTTTTAATTTAGAAAAACTAAACTGACTTCTTTTAATTACGTTTAAAAGCTCTATGTAAATTCTCAAAATGAGACGATATTAAGGGAAATTTATGCCGTGATTTGAGACTCACGGACACAGTTTCTTGCTCTAGAGGTCAGTCGGAGTTATTCTGGACAAAGGTCGAATATGCAAGGAGGTCCTTATAGGCTGATTCCCACATCGGATGATCAGACCTTCCTTTGTCTCAAGGCAAACTTCTGGAAACGGAAGGACGCAAAGCTACAGGGGCTAAAGCCGTAAAAGGCTATGCCAGCCAGACTGC
>CAYMKD010000308.1:0-2742 GCA_964390435.1 uncultured Pseudobdellovibrionaceae bacterium
TGTGATAAAGTCCCATCATACTAACAAATTCGCTTTAATAAGAAACTATTTTCAGTTTAGGTCTGCATCGCGTAAAGTAAGCATTTAGGATATTGAGGGCTTTTTGTACTACCTACTGTATTTTATAGCAATTCTCTCTCTTTCCCAGGCTGCAAACCTCACTCGCTGGGCTCATGCACCTGTGAGCTTTATTGGTTTTTGGAGAATGTTTTTAGCAAGCCTCATCATTGGTGTGGCTTTTATGCAGCAAAAAGGCTGGCTTGAAATAAATAAAATCAACAAAAAACAAAAAATCCTAGTTTTTTTTTCAGGATTCTTTCTTCTGATACACTTTTATACTTATTTTTATGCAGCCCAAAATACCAAAATTGCAAATTGCATGATTATTTTTGCCTTAAATCCTCTATTTATTGCTGGAGCTACAATTTGGCTATTAAAAGAAAAAATAACCTGGCAGCTTATCCTTGCTTACATATTAGCGGCTATTGGTATTTTTCAACTTGTTGCAGGTAACATTCAATTTAAATCTACAAGCTGGGCCGGGGATCTCAGTGCATTTATTTCAGCCATTTTTTTTGCAGGCTACATCGTTACTGGCAGAATGCTTCGCCCGCATATGAGCAATATCAGTTATACTTTTTCAATCTATATGATAGCTACAGCCGGCTTTGCTCTGTTGGCTTTAACCCAAAATAGTCTCAGCCCCAGTTACCCCACAACTACTTGGATTGCAATTGCAGGACTTGTACTTGGCCCTACGCTACTTGGGCACTTTTTGTTCTCCTACTTAATGAAGCATTTAAACATTAACTTTATGAGCTGCGGCAAGCTTGCTGAGCCAATTTTGGCCTCGTTTTTAGCCCTTCTTATCTTTCATGAAACTATTGAGCCTAAAGCCTATGCTGCATTTACCTGTGCCTGTCTAAGCATATTTATACTAATTAGTGACCGGAATCGTACCAAAGTTTGACAAGCCGTGCAGTCTATATTCTAAATAAAACATTAGTGGAAAGTTGAGACTATGGATTTAACACACAAGAGCATGGAACGTATTTATCGATGGCTAGGACCTGTTTATAATTTTATATATGGCAAATTAATCTTCGATGAAGGGCGCCTCAAAGCCATTGAGCTTCTTGAAATACGGCCGGGTGATGTCATTTTGGAAGTTGGTGTTGGCACAGGACTCACTCTTCCACTTTATCCAAATGATTGTCATGTAGATGGCATCGATCTTTCTGAAAGCATGCTTAAAGAAGCCAGACAACTTATTAGCAAAAAAGGTTTGGTTAACTGCGAAGTCCAACTTATGAATGCAAATAATTTGAAATTTCCTGATAATCATTTTGATAAAGTTCTTGCCAACTTATTTATAAGCGCTACACATAATCCTCAAATGGCACTCAATGAGATGAAGCGTGTTTGTAAACCTGGAGGACTCATTGTTTTAATGAATCACTTTAAGGCTGATGAACCATGGCTTGCAAAAGCAGAAGAAGCCTTTAATCCAATTGCTCAGGCCATGGGGTTCACCTCCAGTCTAGAAATGAGCCCTCTTTTAAAAGAAGTAAAATTAAAGCCGAAGCGTCTTGAGAAAGTAAACTTTATGAAACTTTGGACAGCAGTTTCTTTAATTAATGAAAAATAAGGACTCTCTTGAATTTACTTCACGACCCAATTCGCAAATACTTTAGTGAAAAACTCGAAGTTGCTATTAAATCTATTCATCCTAAAACTTCACTAAATTTAGAATCTATCTACAACAATTTATCTCTACCTCCTCAAGCAGAAATGGGTGATCTTGCATTTGGATGCTTTGCTCTTTCTAAAGAGCTTAAAAGTGCCCCTCCTAAAATTGCACTAGAACTCATGAAGCAACTTAAAGCCGATCAAGTTATTTCTGAATACAAACCTGTAGGACCTTACCTAAATGCTTTTATAAATATGCAAGGAGTTGGCAAACTTGTTCTAGATCCTATCCTAAAAGAGGAGCACTTTACTACTCCTCTAACAAAAAATGCTGCTAAAACCATGATTGAGTACTCCCAGCCTAATACTCACAAAGAGCTTCATGTAGGCCATATGCGCAACCTTTGCCTGGGTGATGCTCTTGTTCGCCTGCATAAGTTTTGTAACTATGATATCATTACGAGCACTTTCCCCGGTGACGTTGGAACTCATGTCGCTAAATGTCTCTGGTATATGAAAAAGCACAATCAAGATCCCATTCCAACAGAAAATAAAGGCGAATGGCTTGGCACACTATATTCTAAAGCTCACCTTTTGCTTGAAGATCAAGTAGGCACCCCACAAGAAGCACAAAACCGAGAAGAACTAACAAAGATTTTAAAACAAATCGAAAGCAAAAAAGGCGAGTACTTTGATCTTTGGAAGGAAACAAGACAGTGGTCCATTGATCTCATGCAAAGTGTCTATAAGTGGGCTGATGTAAGTTTTGATCACTGGTACTGGGAAAGTGATGTCGACTCAGCCTCTGTGGCTTTAGTAAAAAAATATTTTTCTGAAGGTCGCCTTATAGAGTCACAAGGGGCCGTAGGCATGGATCTTAGCGATGAAAACCTCGGTTTTTGTATGCTTCTAAAATCTGATGGCACCGGTTTATATGCAAGCAAAGACTTAGAGCTTGCAAGAAGAAAGTTTGAAGATTTTAAAATACAAAAAAGCATCTATATTGTTGATATGAGACAGGCTCTACACTTTAAACAAGTTTTTAGAACTCTT
>CAYMKD010000308.1:2752-3631 GCA_964390435.1 uncultured Pseudobdellovibrionaceae bacterium
GCTTGGCTTCTCTCAAGCAAAAGAATGCTACCATCTACAGTATAATTATGTTGAGCTACCCGATGGCGCCATGAGCTCGAGGAAGGGCAACATTGTTCCTTTAATGAATTTAGTCAAAGGCATGCAAGATTTAGTTAAAACTAAATATCTAAGTCGCTATGAAAGCGATTGGTCCGCAACAGAAATAGATTTGGTCGCAAGCCAAGTTGCCAAGGGAGCTATTAAGTACGGAATGCTTCGAATAGACCCAAGCAAAAAAATTGTTTTTGATATGGAAGAATGGCTTAAGATTGATGGCGAATCTGGCCCCTTTATTCAATACTCATTTGCTCGTATTTCAAGTTTAGTTAGAAAACTCAACTTTGATATCAACAAAACAACTAATTGGTCTTTACTGACTCACCCAGCTGAACATCAACTAGCCACTCATATCATGAACTTTAATGGTGTGGCATTAAGCAGCACTGAGAATTATAGACCTTCTACCTTATGCACTTACTTGTATGAACTAGCAAAAAAGTTTAATTATTTTTATCACGAATGCTCTATTTCAGGAGCTGAAACTGAGGATTTAAAACATGCTAGACTTGCTTTGAGTGTTGCAACTGGAAATACACTCAAGAAGGGTCTTGAGCTCTTAGGAATTCCTGTTCCTGAAAGGATGTAGTTTGTGCGTTTTCTAATTGTTGAAGACGAAGCAAAAATGTCTGCCTCTCTAAAAAAAGGACTCGAAGAAGTTGCCTATACCGCTGACATTGCAGAAACTGGCAAGCAAGCCGAAAGCATGCTAGAACAAAAAAAATATGATCTCATCATACTAGACGTCATGCTTCCAGATCAGAGTGGCCTAGTTACAGCCGAACGAATTAGATCCATGCA
>CAYMKD010000309.1:0-3604 GCA_964390435.1 uncultured Pseudobdellovibrionaceae bacterium
TCATGTAAGGATATTCCATTAGTTTCAGAGGCAATCTGAATAAAGTACTTTGTAAGATATTTTTTTGTAATTTCGTCTGTGGATGTCATAAAGTTATGTTAACTGAACTCTACGAGAGGTCAAAATTAAAATCGGCGATACATCACTTTATGGGGACCAATTTGTGGAATATCAAAAAAATCTCCCTCATAGGTAAGCCCGAGCTTCTCATAAAAGCCAAAAGCAACTTCTCTAGCTTTGCACCAAAGTAAATCTCCTTGGCGATCACAAATTTTTTTAAAAGCATGATTGAGCACTAAAGAGCCAAAACCATAGTTGCGACACTCTATCGTTGTAGCCATTCCTCTAAGTCGATAGGGGAATTGAGACTCTAAATTAGGGCAAGCTTCTTTATGAAAGCTAGCGATAGTTCTAATTTCACCCTCAAATTGTACGGCAAGATGGAAGCTAGTAGGACAATCATCTCCAGGGTAAAAGCACTCTTTTATATCTGCAAAGGGCTTTAAAATAGAGTGTCTAAGATTTAAAACTTCGTTAAAAGAAACATCGATGACTGTCATTACTTAGGCCGATTTAGCTTTTATATAATTGATCCAGTTGTCTGGAAAGCTATTTCTATTTATATCAAATTCTATGGAAGGAAGCCACGATGGGGCCTTGGGTTCTTTTATTAAAGGCATTTTTGCAGTATGTGGAGTGCGGTTGGCCTTTTTTTGGTTGCAAGCTCTGCAGGCTGACACCACATTAGTCCAGGTCTTTGGTCCAGACTTAGAAACAGGAACAACATGATCCAAAGTTAACTCTCTTCCAGGTAACTTGTGCCCGCAGTATTGGCAGGTATAATCGTCGCGCAAATAAACATTTTCGCGACAAAACCTCACTTGGCCAATAAAGCGTGGTCTAATAAATTTCTTTAATCGAATCACACTTGGGATTTGAAAACTACTTCTTGCCGACCTGGCATAAGTGCAATGAAATTCAAGAATTTCAACTTTGTCTTGAAACCAAAGAACTAAGGCTTTTTGCCAACCAACAACCTTCATTGGCTCGTAGCTGGAATTAAGCAGCAACGAGTGTGGAGACGACCCTGAAAGCATTAAGCCTCCTGTGACTCTTATCTTTAAGGGTATCAAAATAAAGCAAATTTGCAAGATGGACTTAAAAGACGACTCGTCTTAGGGCATGAGGTCTTAATTTAAGATAGTATTTGCTCGTTAGAGTTATAGTTAATATTAGGTAAATTTGTGGGCTGATTAGAGACCCAATTATAGATCCCTTGGATAAGTTTTTTTCTTTCAATAGGTTTGAAGAAATGATCATTGCAACCAGCTGTAATACATTTTTCCAGTTCTTCTTTAAAGGCATGAGCAGTTAAAGCTAATATAGGTTTAGTAAAGCCACTTTCACGGAGTTCTTGCGTGGCTTGATACCCATCTACTTCCGGCATTTGTAAGTCCATTAGGATCAAATCAAAATCATTACTTAGTGCTTTTTGCACTCCCTCTCGTCCATTATTAGCTATTTCGACAGTGGCGCCAGCATGATGTAAGTATCTGGAAATTAAGATTTGATTATCAACGGAGTCTTCAACAACTAGAATATGTAGATCTTTGAGCAATTCAGAGTCCTCACTTTTAGAAGAGTGAAGTTTTTCTGTTTGCTTTTCTACATCAAGATCAAAAACAAGATCTGTCACTTTTTCTAATCCTGTTTCAATGTACACAGCAAAAGTACTGCCTCTTCCAGGTTTAGATTCAAGTAGTTCAATATCACCACCAAGAGCGCGTGCAAGTTTGCGTGAAAGCGCCAAACCTAAACCCGTGCCGCCATACTTACGACGACTTGAACCATCGGCTTGTGAAAATGGCTTAAATAGTTTTCCAAATTGATCAGCCTTAATTCCTAAGCCTTGGTCTTTAATATTAAACTTTAAGTAGCTTTTTGTATCTTGCCAATCATGACTTATAGTAACTTCAACTAAGCCATGATCACTGAATTTAAGAGCGTTTCCTATAAGATTAATTAGGATTTGTCGCAGGCGAAGGCGGTCAGATTTTATATAACGAGGAATACCACCAGATACAATAAAGCGTAAGCGAATAGATTTTGATAGGGCTTCAGCTCCTAACAAAGAATTTAAATCTGCAATCAAATGAGTGAGTGCAAAAGTTTCTGGTTCTACATTAATTCGGCCAGCTTCAATTTTAGAAATATCAAGAAGATCTTCAATAAGGTTTGCCAGGTGTCTTGCGTTTCTGCGAATTTTACTGAGCCAACCTAGACGTTCTTGTTCTGTTTGGTTATCTTCTAAAGCTAGGTCAGAAAATCCGATAATTGCTCCTAACGGAGTGCGAATTTCATGGCTAATATTAGCTAGGAAATTTGTTTTGGCTTGACTGGCAGCTTCGGCGGCTTCTTTTGCAGATTTCAGTTCGGCTTCTGTTTTTCTCAATCCAGAAATATCTGACGTGAGGCCAATATAGCCACAGACTTGTCCTTTATAATTTTTTTGAGGACAAAGAACCACTCGAACATTTTTTTCATTATTATTGTGGTCTACTAATACCGTTTCAAATTCGGTGATATATCCTTTAAGAGCTTTAGCAACTTGGTGTTTAACATTTTCGTAGTTTTTAGAGCCAATAACCTCTTTAAGAGGTTTGCCTTTAATTTGACTTTGCTCTACACCAAGCCACTCTTCATAGGTTTTATTTATAAATATAAAACGTTCATTTTTATCAACATAGGAAATTAGTGCGGGGATTGAGTTAATCACAAGAGTGAGTTGATCTTCGCTGGCTTTTAAATTTTCGCTATAGCGAAAATGACTTGAAAACAAACTAAACAATAAGACCGCTACGATACAGCCAAATATGATAATTAAAATAGGAGCTGAACGAGTCAAAAGAGGTCTGAAGTTAGGTTCAGATACCACTTGAATAGCCCACATGCGTCCACCTACTTGAATAAATTTATTTCGAACCATGTTAGAATCATTTAAGGTTGCATTTTGTAACTCTTGTTGGTTGTGGGTAGAGTAGATATTGCGTAAGTTGCTTTGCGAGTCAGTATCAAACACGGATACAATAATTTCATCGGAGTAGGCCTCATATCTATTGACCACTTTTTCTAACAAGGCCGCAGTTTTAAAGGTGCTAAAAATATACCCTGCGATAGCTTTGCGTCTCTGAGCTACAGTATTAATTTCTTGGCCTCGATTAAATACTGGTACAAAAACTAAAAAATAATTCTCTGACTTTTTATTAACTGTTCTAATCATTTGAGAGCTAAGCGTGGGGGAACCAGAGTCTCTGGCCTGATCCATAGCTTGTTTGGCTTCAGGGTCGGTGCTCATATCAAATCCGACGATTTTGTCTGTCTCGCTGTTTTCTGGTTGTAAAAAGAGAATACTCGTATAGCTATTTCTTTTATAAAATGGCCAGATAGAATAAAGATTATGTCCAGAAAAGTGCTTTTCGTTAAAATACCTTTTCATGTCACTAGGTTGATAAGTCTTAATATAACCAACGCTTTCACCCCCAGGATATTTATTTGCAATATCGATTCCGTGAAGATAGTTTTGAAAGTCCTCTCTAGTAACTTG
>CAYMKD010000310.1:0-3604 GCA_964390435.1 uncultured Pseudobdellovibrionaceae bacterium
CTTATCGCCAAGATCGGAGAGAACATGGTGATCCGTCGCTTTGTTCGCTACGAACTTGGTGAAGGCCTAGAAAAGCGTCAAGAAAACTTTGCTGACGAAGTTGCTGCACAAACGAAAGGTCGATAAGTTGCCCTCGTCTTACAAACGCATTTTGCTTAAACTCAGTGGTGAGGCTCTTGCTGGAAAGCAAGGGAGTGGTATTAATACTACAATGATTAAGCAAATTGCGGCAGATGTTGCTGAAGCTCATAAACTTGGAATTGAAATAGGCATTGTTCTCGGTGGTGGTAATATTTTTCGTGGAGTTGCTGCCTCTGCTGAGGGAATGGATCGCTCTAGCTCTGATTATATGGGAATGCTTGCCACTGTAATTAATGCTCTTGCAATGCAAGATGCACTTGAAAAAGCAGATGTACCGACAAGAGTGCAAACAGCCATAGAAATGGCTGAAATTGCTGAGCCCTATATTCGAAGACGGGCGATGCGCCATTTAGAAAAGGGTCGTGTCGTTATTTTTGCTGCTGGCACCGGGAACCCTTATTTCACTACGGACACTGCTGCTGCGCTAAGAGCTATGGAAATCAACGCAGAAATCATCATGAAGGCCACAAAAGTTGATGGCATTTACGATAAAGATCCAATGAAACACGCAGATGCCATTAAGTTTTCTGAAATCAGCTACATCGATGTTCTTAATAAAGGTCTACAAGTTATGGACTCTACAGCCATTAGTCTTTGCATGGATAACAAGCTTCCAATTATGACTTTTAATTTGACTAAACAAGGCAATATTTTAAGAGCTGTTAAAGGGGAAAAAATCGGCACACTGATCACTACTGAGGAGTCAAAATGAGTTCTGAATTAATAAATTCTACACAAGAAAAAATGGATAAATGTCTTCAGTCTCTTTCGGCTGAGCTAAAAAAGATTCGCACAGGTCGAGCTCAAGTTTCTATGCTTGATGGTATTCGAGTTAACTACTACGGAACCCTGTCTCCGCTTTCACAGGTTTCGGCAATCTCATGCCCTGATGCAAAGTCATTTTTAATCGCCCCTTGGGAGGCTTCGATTCTTAAAGAGATCGAATCTGCTATTGTGAAAAGCGACATCGGCATGACACCAATGAACGACGGCAAGGTAATCCGACTTAAAGTCCCTGATTTAACTGAAGAGCGACGAAAAGATTTAGTTAAACAAACAAAAAAAATTGTTGAAGACGCAAGAGTTGCTGTTCGCATGGCACGACGTGATGCTAATGAAGAAATTAAAAAGCTTCATAAAGATAAAGCTATTAGTGAAGATGAGCAAAAAAAGCTTAATGAAGAAGTTCAAAAACTCACTGATGATCATATTAAAAAAGTTGATGCGATTGCAGATGAAAAAGAAAAATCTATCATGACTATCTAAAGGTTTAAGCTTAATGAATAATCCTCAACACATAGCAATTATTATGGATGGCAACGGTCGATGGGCTGAAAAAAGACATCATCCGAGAACTTTTGGTCACTTAAGGGGAGCAAAAGTTGCCAAAAAAGTAGTTACTGCCTGTGTTGAACGTGGCATTAAATACCTTACTCTTTATGCATTTAGCACTGAGAATTGGCTCAGACCTCCACAAGAGGTTCACTTCTTAATGACCTTGCTAAAGCGCTACTTATTGAGAGAACGCAGCACACTACTTAAACAAAATATTCGTTTTAGCACCATTGGTGAAATTGAGCGGCTGCCAGAAGAGCTGCAGGTGGAAATTGCAAAGACAGTTGAGCTCTGCAAGAATAATACTGGTTTGCATTTAATTTTTGCAATTAGCTACGGATCTCAGCAAGAAATTTGCTCGGCAGTACAAAAGCTAGCACAAAAAGCTGCCGAAGGACTTATTAAGCCTGAAGACATCACAACTCAAATGATTAATAAAAGTTTGCAAACCAGCGAGGTTCCTGACCCTGATTTAATCATCAGAACAAGTGGGGAGAGTCGCTTATCAAATTTTCTTCTATGGCAATCTGCGTATAGCGAATTTTACTTTTGTGAAACGCTTTGGCCTGACTTTACCACTGCTGAGCTAGAGTACTCCTTAGAAAACTATAAAAATCGCAAAAGACGTTTTGGTCTTGTTGCTAATAACACTATGACTACAGACCAAACTCTACCTATATGAAACCCCTCGCCGTTAGAGCTGCCAGCGCTTTTTTTGCAATCGGTATTTTATTTGCACTTTACCACTTGTTTCGAGTTAACGGGTTTATTTTTCTCTGCCTATTTGCAGTACTTTTATTAAGTCGAGAAGCTATTGGCATTTTATTTAAACCAGAGAACTCTTTATTTATTAAACTTATTTTCTTTTTATCGAGCCTCGGTGTTTTTGGTTTCTCTGTACTTATGCCTAACTTATCAGCTCTAATTTTTGCTCTTTTTTCTCTTATGTTTTGTTCTATTTCAATTTTACGGTCTCGGCAAAACTCAGATTTAATTGCTCTGGCCTCTATGCAATCCAAAAGCCTCTTAGGGATTTTTTATGTAGGGCTCCTGCCCTCCTTTGCCTGTCGAATTTTACTTTTGCCCAACGGCTTAGTTTGGTTTTTAACTTTGCTTGCCGTGGTTTTTGCTGGGGATACTGCGGCCTATCTAACTGGAATGCTCTTAGGAAAGAACAAACTAATGCCATCAATTTCTCCTAAAAAAACAATTGAGGGCTCTATTGGTGGTCTTATCGGCTCTGCAATTGCCGGTATTATTGCTAAAACTTATTTGCCTCATATTTCTTACGCAGAGTTAATTACCATTTCTCTTTTGGCTGGTTTTTTTGGACAGCTTGGGGATTTATTTGAGTCTTTATTAAAGCGTGTTGCAGACAAAAAAGACTCTGGACTTCTTCTTCCTGGCCATGGCGGCATTTTGGATAGACTTGACGGTGTTTTGTTTGCCGCCCCTCTCATTTTATTGGCTGCGACCATCCTACAGAATCGTCTCTAATTAATACCGAGTAGCGCCGCGTTAGTGTTTTTTTACAAAAATTTAGCAAGAACTTCTATAAGGATTGAGCAACTTAGAATATCATTAAGACTATGGATTTATTAGTTTCGTGGCTCCACCAAGGTTTCTCAGCAATTCTTCCCTTTGTTATTTTATTAGGGCTATTGATTTTTGTTCATGAGCTTGGACATTTTTTAGTCGCTAAATATTTTAAAGTACGTGTTGAAGTTTTTAGTCTTGGTTTTGGAAAAAAAATTCTTCAGTTTAAACGGGGCGATACAACTTACTGCATTTCAATCATACCCTTAGGTGGTTACGTTAAAATGTATGGTGACGACCCCACCGCTGAAATTCCTGAGCAACAAAAAGCTTATTCTTTTACACACAAACCTGTTGGGCAAAGAATTGCCGTAGTTCTTGCTGGCCCTTTAATGAATTTATTTTTTGCAATCTTCTTATTCATTTGTGTCGCACTCATTGGCGAGGATGTAAGAAAACCCGTTATTGGTGATCTAGAGCCTCAATCCCAAGCTTACCAGGCAGGCTTTCGCTCGGGGGATACTGTTTTATCGATAGATGGAAAAAATATTGCGAGTTGGAATGATTTTACTGCCGCCATCTCGAATAAGGC
>CAYMKD010000311.1:0-3601 GCA_964390435.1 uncultured Pseudobdellovibrionaceae bacterium
AAATATGGAGTATCGACGTTTAGATAATCCTGTTATTGTATCAGCAGCGACTGCTGCTCAAACTGAGCCAGATGAGAGTTGGTTTAGTACTCAAGTAGCGCCCGTATTGCAGTCTCTACTTCTAATTGAAGAGTACACATGGCGTATTAGTTTGCTTCCTATGATTATGGACCCAATATCCAGAGAAGATCTTGGCAGATCCATTTCTAAGCTCAGCGAAGTAACCCGGCAAAATCGTGGCGCAGGTTTGTATCGTGGATTATTGAGGCTGACCGAGCTTAAATATATTATGTATGGCCAGGTTAAAGGAAAGCTCATCGAAATCAACCAAGATACTTGTGAAGTAAAATTAAATAGGATTACTGAAATTATCACTACGATAACGCCACAACTACGACTTCTATTAGGGGATTTGTATCAAGCTTTTCCAAGTCATGTAGAGGAGTATAATCGTCATAATCAATTTTTGAATGATTTGACTAACTCGATGGCAAGTATTCCAGAAACATTTCAGCCAGGTCCAACAGAAATAAGTATGATTCAAATTCTTTTCAAAGACTCTGACTTTTGGAGTTGTGGAAAATGATTAAAGCAATTTTAGTAATTAGTGTTTTGCTATTTGGGTTTGCTGAATTGGCCTCTGCTCAAGTAACACCTATTATACCTAGAAACTATTTACAGGGAACAACGGGTTTACAGAATAAAGTTTTTGGCAGTAGTTGTTTTGTGATGTTTAGTGTAGTGGATAGTCTTCCATGCACTCCTAGTTTCTTAGCTGAGAATAAAGATGAAGAATTTACGGCACAGTTATTTACAGGCAATAATATATCTCATTTAGACGATGCAAATCGATTAATAGATGCTGAAGCTTCTCCTAATTTTTTAAGAGAAGTTTTTAGTCAAGATAATGTCTTGCAAGTTGATGGTATGCTTCAAGCCAGTTACCGAGGAGTCGCTTGGGGATTTAGTTTTATTCCATATCGTTTAAATTACGTCTCGCTTGTGCGTAATCAAGCATATCCAATTGTAACCTTACATGCAGCTGAGGAGAAAATAGCAGAGCTGCAACTAGCAAGCTATTTTGAAAATGATCTCTTTGGTGGAGTGCAATTTCGCTATGTGGACCGAAAAATTGTCCATCAAAAATTTGCATTGTTTGATGTGCTTGCTGAAGGTGGGCCACTCATTCTTTTACCGAAAGAGCAAGATGCACTCTATATTGAGCCAAGCTTGCATTATGCACCTCAAACAGACTGGGCTCCACTCTTTGCTATGAGCATGGTTAATGTGGGCTTTGTGGATCATAAAATCGAAGGCTATGATACAGAGCCCATTTTTAATTTAGGCGGCTCATTTAAGCCCGTGCAAGAGAATGGAGTTTGGGAGCTTGGTTTAAATTATCTATTTGATCGAAAGTCAGATTTAAAGGCTTTAGATTACCTGCGTTTTGGTACGGCTTATAAGCTTGATTATTTTCAAGGGCTTTTTAGCTTGGATCGAAATTCGTACTCTCTTGGTTTATTGGTAACTATTAAAGGCTTTCGAGGCTCTTTAAGTTACGAAAAGCAAGAGTGGGGCAGTGAGTATGCAAATGATAATATTAGTGAAGTTGTATTCACTCAAATAGGTTTTGTTTTTTAGCGACAGTTATTCTTTTCGGCCCCAGCCTGATATCGCAAGAGTTTTTCGGTTTGTAAATAAGATTAGCAAAAAGAGTCCGATTAAAAGCATGGCGGCACTTAGCCACTGACCACGAGTAAGTCCTAGCCATTGATATCCAATTTGTAAATCAGGAAGTCTAAACATCTCTGTACATATTCTGGCAATGGCATAAAGAGTTACAAATAAAGCTCCAACGACTCCAGGCTTTCTGGGTTTGCGCCAAAAAATAAATAAAATAAGAAATAAGATTAAGCCCTCGCCAAGAGCAGCTATGAGTTGGGATGGATAGCGGGGGTCAAGCATTGGAGCAATGGCTAACTTAGCAGCCTCATTGCCGGATTGAATAGCGTCAATGACTTGATAGAGCGTATTTTGAACAGATTGTCTTGAAGCTGAATCAAATTGGAATTTACCTAGCCATTCAGACCATTGAGATGATTTAACACCGATAGTTTCAACAACGGTTGATAGGCTAGAGAGTTTTTGTGGATCTGTTGATGGCCAATGTAAAATATCTTGAGGGAACCTCACTGCAAGAGGATAGTCAGTCGGGCAAATTCGCCCCACAAGTTCACCATTAATGAAATTAGCAATTCGACCAAAAAAGATGCCAATTGGACCAGTAATAGCGCATAGATCGAAAAGATGGAGTCTATTAACTTGGTACTTTCTTGCAAATAAAATACAGGCGATGACCAAGCCAATGATACCTCCATGGCTGGCCATACCTCCTTCGTTAACAGCTAGAACTCCCCAATATGGGAAGCTCTCTTTAAATTTCCAAAACAGATCAGGGCTGTAAAACAAGCAATAACCCAAACGCCCACCAGCAAGAATACCAATAGCTCCATAGGTAATGAAGTCCGCTACATTTGCGGGCTTTACTTCTGTGCGTCGTTTTTTTGCAAGCCACATGATAAAATAATAGGCGACTAAAAAACCTAGCATGTATGAAAGGCCATACCAGCGGATGCCAAACTCGCCACTAATGCGCCATAAAAAAGGATCTAAATCATGAACCATGGGCTTATTGAACAACGAGGCTTGATGTGAATCAAGCGGTTTTTAAAATATCTTTAAGTATAAAATTAGCTTAAAAGTAAAATCTGATGCCACTTTCAATACCGCGGCGACGTTGTTCACTTTCAATTGTGCTTTTAAAGTTGAGAGTTTCGTCAAAATAAGTGCCGTAAACTCGAAGAAAATCAAACTCAATAAAGGCTCCACCTTCATAGCGATCACCTGTAATTTCACCAGCAGTTGCATCTAAATAAGGAAAGTATTGACGGTAAAGGCCAGTAATACCAAATTTTTTTAACAGATAAAATGTAGCACTTGCTCCAGCAAAGCTCTGCCGTAAAATAGAGTCATAGATCTGGCTATGATGAGATCGGAGTCCCGCTTGCAAGGTAATATTTGTACTTTGTGCTGCATTGCCAAGTAGGCGAAAATGAAAGATTCCGGTGTGATCAAAATAGTTCTCTTGAGTATTGTTTTCGTACTGATATTCAAGGCCAACAATATAAGCATACGCTGCAAAATAGCCTCGGTAGCTTTGATACTCATTCGTACTTACAGGAAAGTTTACGTCTGATGTATAACTTTTGTAATCAACACCTAAATAATATTCGTAGGGACTTGAAGAATTAATTGCCAACCATAAATCCATCATGCGATTGCGATCTCTTTGCTCAAGCCATGACTCTAATGTCCAGCGGCTTTTTTGTTTGTCGGCTTGTTTTTTATAAGCCTGATCAAATAAACCTACGCCGCCTTTATTTTTTGAATAACTTGTTTGGCAACAAAGAAGTGCAAAAAAAACAAACAAATAATTGCTAAAATCAAGAATCCAAAAACCCCAACCAATATTTCCTCCAAATTGAGAAGTGGTCCAACAATAAATGGAACAATACTTCCCAACGCCTAAAATTGGTCAATT
>CAYMKD010000312.1:0-3596 GCA_964390435.1 uncultured Pseudobdellovibrionaceae bacterium
AATCTAAGTTACCAAAATTTGTTCTTCACGAAGGACAGCGCTTTGAAGCTATTTTAGCTCAACTGCATCAAGACACAGAAGCCATGTTAAACTTTAAAAGTGTAGAACAAAAAATAGCTTTCTCTTTTCTTTGTGGGTTTGCTGATCGCTTAGCAAAACAAATTCAACAAAATCACGATTATTATTTAAAGTTTTCAAGCGGTGAAGTTTTACAGTTAGATAAGCCTCTCGAAGGGTACGATGACTTCTTTTTGATTGTTGATGTACAAAGTTCTGGCCGTAAAAATAATCAAAAAACAGTTAAAGTAAAATACTACGTTCCGATTGAAATCACCTGGCTTACGCAACTAAACCCGCCACTTCTCTCTGAGCATAGTGAAATGATTTGGGATTCACGTAAAAAATCAGTGTGTGAACATTACTCTTGGCGAATTAATAAACTTATCTTAGAAGAAGAGGTTAAAATAGCTTCTCAAAGCAACAAAGCACACGAGATTTTTCTCAGTGAAGGCCTTCACATTAATATTGATGATTTAAAGTTTTTTAATTCAATAGAGCAATGGGCCTCAATTAAGAGATCCTTTAGTAAAAATTTTATTGAAAATAGCATATTAAAAATTGAAAATTTTTTTAGACGCTTTGAACTATTACAAGAGGTTCTTAATGTGCCCACGAAGCTTAATCCGATTATGGCTTTGTATGAGATTTCTAAAAATTATAATAGTTTAGAGGAATTTGAAAAAAATGATTGGCAACAAAGTCTCTCTGGCCTAATCAATGGTCTAGACATATATGCTTGGGTTAAATATGTACCTGAAAAAATTGACCTCCCTAGCGGCCGTAAAGCCACGATCAACTACAAATTTGGTCATGAGCCCTGGCTAGAAAGTCGTCTGCAAGATTTTTGGGGACTTAGTGAAACCCCGAAGATTCTAGGAGGCAAGTTTTCTTTAGTTCTCCATCTCTTAGCTCCTAATGGTCGAGCTGTACAAGTCACAAAAGACTTAAAAAGTTTTTGGGTTGAGACTTATCCACAACTCCGTACACAATTAAAACGTCGATATCCAAGACATTCTTGGCCAGAATAGGTTTGAAAGTTTAAAAATCTTCCGATAAGCTCTACTGTATGACTCATTTCAAAAAATTGTTTCATTCTGAGACGCGAACTGCGGTTGCTGGAATCTGCATGCTTGTGCTTGGAATCGTGCTTGCAACACTTGAGTTGTTAGACGTCCCTATTGTTCCTAAACATCCTGGATTAAATCGTAAAATTGTAGCTGAATCTCTTTCTGAAATATTTCAATCTAATCAGTTTGCAAATGAAGCTATGGTAGATTGGCAGGGGCAAAACCAAAAGGTAAAGATTGAATACACTTTAGATTCTGAACTTCAAGAAGCTTCAGAAGGATTGTTAAAACGATTCCGCCCAGATTATGGGGCCATAGTTACTATGAACCCTTCAACTGGTGAAATATTATCAATGGCAAGTTATACTCGAGGCAATAGCGAAGCTGGTAATTTAAATTTACGAGCTAGTTTTCCTTCTGCGTCTGTATTTAAAGTTGTCACGGCCGCCGCTGCTATTGAAAAAGCTAAAATTTCAACAGATTTTAAAATTAACTATAATGGAGCTAATCACACATTATACCGCAGGAATGCTCTTAGCGACAAAACCAACAGATGGACTAGAAGAGTTTCTCTACGTGAAGCTTTTGCTCTTTCAATTAATACAGCATTTGCGCGCATAGGAATCAAGCTTCTTACACCTACAGATTTATTTAACTATGCTTATCGTTTTGGATTTAACCGCTCTTTAAACTCAGATTTACCTCTTGAAATTGGCTTTGCCAATGTTCCTAGCGAAGATGATTATGAAATTGCACAAACAGCCTCTGGGTTTACGCGTGAAAATAAAATGAGCCCCATTCAAGGCGCTGTGATTGCATCAATTATTGCTTCAGATGGACAACTAAGATCACCTTATATTGTAAAATCTATTGTTAATGAACAAGGCGAAGTATTATATAAAAATACTCCTTTAGATTATGAGCAAGTAATTGAACCAGAAACCGCAGAAAAGATGCGTGTTCTTATGGAGGCTACTGTATCACGAGGAACCTCTCGCAGGTCCTTTCGTGAGTTTGCTCGAAATCGCTATTTTGAAGAAATTGAAGTTGGAGGCAAAACTGGCTCTCTAACAGGTACCGAGCCTCGAGGGAAATGCGACTGGTTTGTTGGCTATGCAAGACATGATGGGCGCAGAATTGCAGTCGCTGCTCTCACTGTTAACCGTGATAAGTGGCAAGTTAAGTCATCTTACTTAGCTCAAAGCCTCTTTCAAAAATATTATGCCGATCTTATTATGAAATCTAATCATACTGTCGTTAGCTCGGGTCGTGACTAGAACCTTTAAAGAAGATTACATTGTTTTTTGCGATGGCGCTTGCTCGGGAAATCCAGGCCCTGGCGGCTGGGGTTCGATCATTGCAAATGATCACTCTGTTATTGAGCTCGGCGGGAGAGCTTCTCAGACAACTAACAATCAAATGGAGCTTTTAGCTATGATTAAGGCTCTGGAGTACATTAGCTTACATCCGGGTTCTATTGCTGTATTTAGTGATTCAGTTTATGCCCTTCGAGGCATTAAGCAATGGATTTTTGGCTGGAAAAAGCGTGGCTGGCGTACAGCTGAAGGTAAAGAAGTTTTAAATAAAGACTTATGGATTTCTCTTGATCAAGTCGTACAAAAAATAAAAAAATCAAACTCTATTAGCTGGCATTATGTTAGAGGACACACTGGAGTTCCAGGAAACGAACGTTGTGATCAAATTGCTGTTTTATTCAGAGATGGAATAAATGCAAATCTTTTTAATGGTCCAAGAAAGCTCTACACAGTCGAAATAGATAAGGTTCCAGATGATACCTCAATTCCTGAATCTAAACCAAAAGAGACTTCATCTTCTATAAGCTATTATATGAGTCTGATTGGACAAGACTTGCAATGGCACACAAATTGGTCTGATTGCGAAAATCGAGTTAAAGGAAGACCTAACACAAAATTTAAAAAAATTAAAAGTCATACTGAAGCCGTTGAAACTCTATCTAAATGGGGTCTTACAACTGAAAAAATTGAGAATTTTTTAAAAGATAAGTTTTAAAATCTTTTAGAGATGGTTAATTGAGCAGCTTCTAAATATTAATTAGATCATTTTTCTAGATAATTTAGATCTGTACTAAAACTTTCTTTGAGCTGAAACAATCCCCAATAAGAAATAACAATACATAAAAGCCCAACGAAAAGCCCAGCATTAAGCAAACTCATTTGAGTTTTTGCATATCCAAAAATAATAGATATGGGCACTAAAGATCCTCGTACAAAATTAGGCACTGTTGTTGCCACGGTAGCTCTTAAATTAGTTCCAAATTGCTCTGCTGCAACGGTAACAAAAATAGCCCAGTAACCTGAAACAAAACCTAAATAAAAACAATAACTATAAAAAAAAGTTTCACTAACTTTTGTAATATAAAAATAAGAAATAATTCCAGCAGCGGATAGAGTTAAAAAAAGAGCTGCAACTTTTTTACGACTGCGCAAT
>CAYMKD010000313.1:0-3595 GCA_964390435.1 uncultured Pseudobdellovibrionaceae bacterium
TTGCTTATTGAAAATAATTTTTCTTCTGCGATCAGATCGTTTTTTATTAAGTTTATGTATTTGTCTCATGACTGTTTTTTTGGCTTTTCTCAAAACTGCTAATGCTTGCTTCCCCTCTTTCCTTACAACTATAGGTTCCGCTAATCCAAATACACTCATTGAAACTGAAAAAAGATGCTTATCTTTTACCTCCGGCTCGATATGAATTTGCACATCCGTATCCCAACCACAAGTTGATTTGATCTCTTTTACGGTATGATCTGCCACCTGTTTAAGAGACTCCGTATGCGTCAAATCTTTGATATGAAGTTCATACATTAATTTTTGGCTGTATAAATCCACCTACACCTCCTCGCTAGACTACGTTTTCTTTAAGATCAACAATATCTGTACTTTGTTTAAATCTATGTGTTTTCCATTCATCTAATTGATCTCGAATTTTATTCTCCACTAACTGAATAGCTTTAATTGGGTTCTCTCCAACCGCATCAGCAAAGAAAACTCCGGTTTGAGACACCACTCGACACGACGCTCTTATTGCTTTTTTACTTTTATCAATAACAAGTTTTATAATTGAATCACTCGGTGCGCTTAGGTTTATTTTTTCTGCGACGACAGAAATAAATTTTTTTGTATTAAAATCTGGGTTTAAGCCTTTAATTTCTAATTGTACGTCATTGATCATATGCCCCTCCTAGGTTTAAAAGTTACAAATTTTTTTGTCGAAAGATCGACAATTTGCACCCTAAATTAAAACGGGAATACTCTCTCTTATATTATTTTTTGTTCAAATTAAAAATTGTCAAGTTAGGCAAAATAATAAATTTAAAAATCTGGACCATTTTGAAATTTGTAAAAAATTTCAAGAAATTATAAAATTTTATAAAAAGAAGAGTGACCATTTCAAAAAGAGATGGTCACCCCAATGACACCTTGTAAAAACACAAGGATTTGATGGGAGGGCTACGAGACTTTCGCGTCTTTTAATTCAACGTTTGAGTCTTTTTTAGAACCTAAGAATTTATTTAAAAATCCTCCTTGGTCTGTTTGAATTTGAATCGTTCTGCTCTTTGCTGTCGCAACTTTTGGCAATACTATGTTTAAAACTCCATTCTCATAATGAGCTTCAATTTTCTCAGAATCTATTGATGTTGGCAGAGAAAATCGGCGCTCAAACCGACCGTATGTTTTTTCTCGACGAAGAGTGGCTTCACCATGATCCTCTTTTGCTTCGCGGCGTCTTTCGCCCGAAATTAAAAGCTCATTTCCTTGAGTCTCAATTTTAATATCCTCTTTTTTTACTCCTGGCATATCAAAACTAATCAAGTAATGATTTTTTGTTTCATTAACGTCACAACTCGGCAGAAAGTTCGTCGCCGAATACGTTGGCCGCAAAAAGCTATTAATTACATTATCAAAATCTTCAAACACATCTCCCATTTGTGCGGGAGACACTTCTCTACGTAGCCAAGGCCAGTCCGATAAAATTGGACTTAACATTCTCATTTTGTACCTCCTATATGGTTATGGCTTGCATTGCCTTTCTTGAATTAAGAATGTGGCCTCTTAAAAACTTGTCAAGTTTGTGAAATGAATTTTTATAATTGTATTATTTAGAAATAAGTTACATTGGGTTGGACAAATTTACCCATAAGCTTTATTGGCCGATTGTAAATCCTGCAGAAGGTGCGGTGCCCTTATCTTTTTTTAAAGTTGCACTCATTTCGGCCTCGCGCAAGCAAGCCTCATAACCTGCGTCTCCGGTTTTGTACTGAATTCCTTTTTTTATACAGTTTGAATGGAATTTGACCTGAGACTTACTCTCTTTTTCTTTTGTGTTTAAGCCTTTAAATTTATTCATATCTAAAACTTCAAAGCCATCTTTAGAAGTATCGTTTTGCATAGTTGGTTTTAAAGAGTCTTCAGCATTGACACTAAAAGAAAAAAGAAAAATTAAAAGAAATTTCATATGTCACCTCTCGAAGTTATAACTTTGCTAACACAAATAGCACTTAAGAGGCAAAAAAAATTCAAAGATATTTATTAAAATTTAAGTTAGACCAGAGAAACCCCTGGTCTAACTAGGTTCTTAACCATTAAAAAGTTTTTTAGTCCCAGATATCATCCATATCCACAGTGTTTGTAACTGAGGCGAGATATGAGTTTGATGTAAACCAGGTTTTAGAACTTGTAAAACTGCTACCTGTGCCAAAAAAGAACTTATTATCTGTAGCCACGATTCCTGAGTTTCCTGTACACGCAGCTCCAGTCTCACCAATACAAGTGTTATCATCTGAGTTACTTGCCGTCCAACTAGGTGTTGAAACATTCACGTCGCTAGAGCTTTGAATGCGGATTCGTCTACCTGCAGCAGGTGTTCCATGAACAGAAACAGTGAGCCCACCTGTACTACCAAAGTTTTCTCCTTGAACGAAACTTAAAGTTTCAACATTTGTTACCGCTAGAGCTGTGTCTACCGTGCCAATTAAGTTTATACGCATATGTCTTTTATTGGTTCCAGAAAATCTTCCTTCATAACGTAAAAGACCTAAGGTTGAGTCAATATAAAATGCAAAAGCATCCGTAATACTAGAGTCTGTCGTCGTTGGCAGTCCATTCATCATCGCACCTGCAATTGTTGTCGATGTTGAGGTGTAGGCTATTGTATAAAGAAGTTGTCCACTTAAGGCCGAAATTGTTAGATACTTTTCAAACCCCGATGGCGCAACACCCGTCACACTTGAGTAACCCGTCACCGTCACTGTCGCCGTACATGGCCCAGTACTCGTTGAATCACCGGTAATTGTTTGACAAGCTGTTGATACAAAGGTTTGTGAAAAACAAGCTGTGCTAAATGTTGCTGTTACATCTCTAGCTGTACTATCATAAGTTACAGCACCAATGGCACAAAGCATACCCGTGATCCTATCAAAACCGCCGCGCACTGTATCTGGACCATCTGGGCGTTTTAAAACGCTGCATAAGAGAAAGTTCATTGCATATCCTGCGTCACCTGAAGTACCACTTGAGGGCCAACCGCTTGCAGCACAACTTGATTCAGACGCAAAGTCTGCAAGAGCACCAACTTCTCCATAAGCATTTAGTGAACCATTGTCCTCTTGCCCCAAAGAAGAGATTACTACTGTACTTGTTCCTTTTGTCAGACCGTTTGAGTTAGTTGCTGTTGCCGCTGTTGCCGTTTGGGCTTTAGTCATAGCAGATACTTCTGCTGTTGTTGTCGTTGTTGCAACAGGGTCATCTGATTTACTGCTGCAAGCCAATACACCGAGTAAAAGCATCATTGATGCAATTAAGCGTTTCACTTATTCCTCCTGAATAATTATTTAAATAAACCGTAATTGGTTTATCAAAATAATTTGAATGAAACTTTATATTTTGTCTAAATAGATTTTATGGCCATAAAAAATCTGGATTATCGTCATACTTGTTACAGCCAAGAAAGATCCCTTAACTCTAAATATAAACCAGACTCTACATCTATTAACCTATGCAAAATGGGTGATTCAAACTCTGCTTATATTGTTCTTTGTCTTCAAGCGGGATCGAGACGTGGTTGGGTGCGGCTGCTGTAGGG
>CAYMKD010000314.1:0-3574 GCA_964390435.1 uncultured Pseudobdellovibrionaceae bacterium
ATAGGCCAGTAATCTGAACTCAGACCAATACACCCTTTAGTTGGTTTTTTTAAAATTAAAGTCTCTTTAATGCTTCCCACTTGGGATTTCAAGCTCTCGCTATAACGTTCAAAACTCAAATTTCTAAGTCTTTCAGATCTTCTCGCTCTCTCGATTACAGGGACAGTTTCTTTTAATCTTTGCGCCCAAGTTCCTGGTCTTTCAGAATATGGGAACACATGAATTCTTGTCCAAGGAAGCTCTGCGAGAGTTTGATAGGTTTCTAAAAAATCCTCTTCAGTTTCTGTTGGAAAACCAACAATAACGTCCATACCAACAAATGAACCAGGAATTTTTTGCTCAATACTCTGTAAAGCCTCAATAACGTCCAGTCTTTTATATTGGCGCTTCATGTATTGCAAAGTTCTATCACAAGCACTTTGAATGCTCATATGAAAGTGCCTACACATTCTTTGATCTTGGTAGAGATCAATAAGTCTTGAGGTTAACTCTACGGGCTCAAGACTAGAGAGCCTAAATCTGGGCATTTGTGTTTTAAGAAGCAAAGCCTCAATTAAATCTTCAAGTCTTGCTGGTTTTAATGACTCTTCATCAAGATAATCACCAATGTGCACGCCCGTGAGAACAACTTCTCGCACTCCTTGTTCATAGATTTGGTTAACCCTTTTAACCAAATGATCAATGGAGAGGCTACGACTTTTACCACGACTAAAAGGAATCACACAGTAAGTACAAAAACTATCACAGCCATCTTGGATTTTTAAAAACATTCGCGTGTGTGCTGATTCGTTATCAGCGCCTTCTTCTAAATCCATTTTTTGAAAAATGTCGCTTTTAAAAACTCGGTCTTGATTTAAACCCTTAAAGTGCTGCTCTATAAGCCACGGCAATTGCGATTTATGAGAGTTTGCAACAATCAAATCAGCAGCTTTTAAATCTTTAAATTGATCGGTGTCTACTTGAGCAGCACAACCCGTGACCACAACAGTGCAGAAAGGATCTTTTGACTTTAAACGTCTAATAGAACGAATCGCCTCTTTAGTCGCTTCTGCAGTCACTGCACAAGTGTTGAGAATATGAATTTTGCCTTCACTAGATTGATTAAAACCATGAGCTTTTAATTTTTTTTGCAATAACCCACTATCGTAAGTATTCACCTTACAACCAAAGGTATGGATTTGATAGTTCACAATATCCATCCTCCACCAACAAGCTCTGCACCACGATAAAAAACAGCCGCCTGACCTGGAGTGATCGCTCTTTGAGGCTCACTAAATTTAATATGGTAGCCCTGATCGGTTTTAGTAATTTTCCCCGTAGCCCCTTTGTGTTGATACCTGACTTTGATTCTAAGCTCTTCACTCTCTTGCAAATTGCCAAGAAAATGCATTTCACCTAGATCCAGCTCATCACGATATAAATATTTTTCTTCTCCAACCCAAACTGTATGAGATTCGGGATCAATATTTAAAACATACAGAGTTTCATGATGATCCATTCCTAAACCGCGTCTTTGACCGTAGGTGTATTGATGAATCCCCTGATGCTCACCCATAATTTCACCACTTGGGTATCTTTTAATAAAACCTTTTTTTATGAGTTTTTGATCTACATGTTCGTTAATAAACTCCCCATGCCCCTTGGGACCAACAAAACAAATCCCTGTTGAATCTTTTTTTCGAGCATTGAGTAAGCCATACTTTTCTGCAATCTCTCGAACTTGGGGCTTTTTTAAATGTCCAATAGGAAATAACAACTGCGGCAAAATCTCAGGACTTAGTGTAAATAAAAAATATGTTTGATCTTTCCAGTCATCCGTACTTGTGAAAATAGCCATTTGCCCTTCGTGATTTTCTTTAACCTGAGCATAATGGCCTGTTGCAAGATAATCACACTCTAGCTCTTTCATTTTTTGAATCAAATGATCAAACTTTAAAAAGGTATTGCAATTTACACATGGCAGAGGCGTTTCACCTTGCAAATAAGATTGAATAAAAGGATCAATCACAGCTGTTTTAAATTTGGCTTCACAATTTAAAACATAGAATGGAATTCCTAGGCGATCTGCTACAGATCTTGCATCTTCAACATCAATGCTTGAACAGCAAGTGCCATGTCCTTCATCAATTTCACAAGTTGAGTAATCCCAAACTTGCATAGTGGCGCCAATGACTTCATAACCTTGTTCAACCAACAAAGCGGCCGCCACCGAGCTATCCACTCCGCCACTCATTGCAACTAAAACTCTTTTTTTTGTTTTTTCAGACATGATCACCACTGACATTTTCCGTTGCATGTTTTAATTGACGAAGCCTCTCAACGGTGTGTTTTAAAACTTCAATAAACAAATCCACTTCTTCTAGAGTGTTTTGCCAACCAAAGCTGACTCGAAGACTCGATTGGGCTTCCTCGCGACTTAAACCAATAGCAAGAAGCACAGGACTTGGTTCTGGGCTCCCACTGCTGCAAGCAGCTCCGGTGCTCACTGCAAAACCTTTCATATCTAAACTCATCAGTAGAGTTTCACCATCGATATCTTGAATCACAAGACTAGAAGTATTTGGAATTCTTAGTGCATTTTTTGAAGTGATCTCAACACCTGGAATTAATGAAAGCACTTGCTCTTCAAATCTCTGTCTTAAGTTTTTTAGTTTTCCGATATTTTCAGATAAATTAAAAAGATGCTGGGACATATGTCCCATAGCCGCAATCGAGAGTGTGTTCTCCGTACCAGCTCTTCTGTGCCTCTCTTGAGCTCCGCCATGAATCAAAGAACTCAATGGAGCACCTTTACGAGCATATAAAAATCCTGCGCCTTTTAGAGCATAAAACTTATGAGCCGAGAAACTGGCATAATCAACACCAAGCTCTTTAAGATCTAATTTCATTTTTCCCATGGCTTGTACGGCATCTGTATGGCAAAGAGCCCCTACTTGTTTGCAAGCCTTGGCAATTTCAGCAATTGGAAGGATCACTCCTGTTTCATTATTTGCAGTCATGACTGAGACAAGAAGAGTTCTCTCTGAGAGATGTTTATTAAATACTTGCCAATTAAACTCTCCCTCTCGACTAACTGGAACTTTAATAACTTCAAAACCTTGGCGAGCTAAAAAATCGGCTGTTTTAAAAACACTTGGATGTTCAATTTCACTTATAATAATTTGTCGACGTGTTTTTAAACTCTCAGGCACTTGAGTGCTGTATCTTACAAAGTCAGCAAGTCCTTTTAACACAAGATTATTAGCTTCAGAACCACCACTGGTGAAAACAATTTCTAAAGAATGAACATTGAGAAGTTGAGCTAAAGAGGATCTTACTTCTCGCAAGATTAATTTTGGCCCACGCCCAGCCCAATGAATTGAACTTGGATTGCCCCACTTTGCAGCCCAAACCGGTAGACTTTCAAGCACCTCAGAATGCACAGGTGTCGTGGCATTGTGATCAAAATAATGATGGCTAGATAAGCTTTTAGTAAATGTCGACATAAGTAGGATTGCTCATAGCACAAAGCCTTTTACTAAACAAGCAATAGAGATGAAGTTTATAAATAAATTGCCAATAAAAACAACCACTT
>CAYMKD010000315.1:0-3558 GCA_964390435.1 uncultured Pseudobdellovibrionaceae bacterium
AAGCCAGAGCACAGGTCCTAGTTGATCAAGTCTTAGTAAGGGGCTTTCATTGTGGGAAAGTCTTAAGCAATCAAGTTGAAGACTTTTAAAATCAAAAGCACACTGACGTTTATGACTGGCAGTTTCAAGAGTTAAACTCAGCGGATCTTGCAACTCTTTGAGATTATAAAAATAACTTGGTGGCGGAGCTTCAAAGTTAAGAGTTTTCCCTTGGGAATCCATAAAACTGAGACTTAAAGAGTGTAACATAAGTCTTGCGCTGGGAGTTCCGCCGTAGACAGTGTCACCAAGAATAGGTAAACCGATTTGACTGGCGTGAAGTCTAATTTGATGAGTGCGCCCTGTTTTAGGCAAAGCCTGCCAAAGCTCAAAGCCCGATTCTTTTTTAAGGCGTTTAAATTTTGTTTCTGCATTGCTCTCTGGATGATTAAGAGAGCTTTGCATTTGTGAGTCTAATTTTTCAATTTTACTTTTAACTAAAATTTCATCATCAGGGTGAGAGCCTGTAGTGATAAAGAGATATTTTTTTTCAACAGCTCTTTCGCTAAAGATTTTTCGTAAGAACTCTGCCGTAGTTTCGTTTGTAGCAAAAACCAGAGCTCCGCTAGTGTCTCTATCTAAGCGATGGGCTAGCCATATTTTTTTATTAATTTTTGTTTGAATGTACTCATGCCAGCCCATTTGCTCAGCACTTGGACTATGAGTTGAGACTCCTGTGGGCTTTGAGCTAAATAAGAAGGCATCCTGAGAGTTAATGGGCACTTGCAGCATAAAAGTTCCTAACATGAGGCGCTGATTTGAGCACGGATTGTTTTTACTTTGTTTTCGGTGTAGTTTGGCAAGTCTAAAATAGGAGAAACAAAAAAATGATGAAAAAACTGACTTTATTTTTGTTATCGATTGCTTTTTTAGGGCTCACTGGTTGTGGTATTCAATCCATCCCTCAATCTAAAAACAATGTAGATGCAGCACTTGCTGAGGTTACAAATCAATATAAACGCCGTGCGGATCTAATCCCAAATCTTGTGAGCACAGTTAAAGGTTATGCATCTCATGAAAAGGACACTCTTGAAGCAGTTACAGAGGCTCGAGCTAGAGCCACACAAATGACGATTGACCCGTCTAAAGTTTCAGCTGAACAATTGCAAAAATTCCAGCAAGCTCAAAGTGGTCTTTCACAAGCTTTAGGAAGATTATTAATGGTTTCTGAAAACTATCCACAGTTAAAAGCAGATCAAAATTTTCGGGATCTCCAAGCACAGTTAGAGGGTACTGAAAATCGCATCACAGTGGCTCGCAATCGTTATATCGAATCGATTAAAGAGTTTAATAACTTAGTAACTGTTCCGCCCACGAGCTGGACAAACTCTATGATGTACCATCATGAAAAAATGCCTCAGTGGGATTTAAATCCAGAAGAGAAAGCCCAAGCAGAAAAAGCACCACAAGTTAATTTCTGATGAGAGTTATTTTACTTAGTCTTTTTGTATTTTGTTGTCATGTTCAAGCCTTTGAAGTTCCAAGACTGACTGGTCCTGTAGTGGATGAGGCAAAAATTATCTCTCCAAAGGCACAAGCTGCGATTGGAAATTTACTTAAAGATCTTAAAAATAAAACCGGCACTCAGCTCCAAGTGCTCACTTTGCCAGAGCTTGGTGATCTGAGCATTGAGGAAGTCGCAATAAAGGTTTTTGATAATTGGCAACTGGGTTCAAAGAAAGAAGACAAAGGTCTTCTGATGCTGATTGCTCTAAAAGAGCGAAAAACCAGAATTGAAGTTGGACAAGGACTTGAAGGGGATTTACCAGACGTTATTGCTAAGCGAATTATTGATCAAGTAATGATCCCGCAGTTTCGTAGTGGCGATTATGAGGCCGGTATTTGGCTTGGACTTGTAAGCATTGTGCAAAGGGTGGAGCCTGATTACGATCTTGGTAAAATTGCAGTGGGTTCAAGTGATCGCTCTAAAATTAAGGATTTAAAAAATTACGAAGTTCTCTTTTTTATTATCATGATGATGATTATGGGCTTTTTAGGTCGCTTTGGTCCACGTGGTTTTCGCAGCAGACATGGTTGGGGGGCTGCTGGTGGAGGTTATTGGGGCGGTGGTGGTTTCGGCGGTGGAGGCGGCGGCTGGGGCGGCGGCGGTGGTGGCTCTAGTGGCGGCGGCGCTTCGGGAGGATGGTAAAGATGAGTCGTATTGATAAATTATTCTCTCAAGAGGATCGTAAAATAATTGCTGAAGCTGTACGTAAAGCAGAGCTAGGAACTACCGGTGAAATTGTTCCGATGGTAGTTGCAAGATCCTCGGTAATTGGTCATGTGCCTTATATTTTAACCTTAATCATGATTACGGTGAGTTTAGGTTTAGGCATAGCTGAGTTTAAAGTTTTAGTGCTCGGTTAGCCTTGGTGGTCATGGCGCATTTGGTATATTATTTATTGGTTTCTTGCACTTTTTTTGGCCCGCAGTGTTTTTTTGCAAAGGCTTTTAACTTCGCAGTCAGATCAGATTTTTCAGGCAGAGGAGAGAGCTCAGCTAGAGTTTTTTCAACATCAAGTGAATCAAACCAAAAAGGCCACAGGGATTCTGCTATTTGTTTCTTTAATGGAAAAACGAGTCGTAGTACTTGGTGATCAGTCTATTAGTCAAAAAATAAAACCCGAAACCTGGCAAGAGGTTGTTAAGCTAATTCTTGAAGGAATTAAATCAGAAAAGATGTCTAAGGGTTTTGAAGCAGGTATTGTCAAATGCGGAGAGATCTTATCGACCCATTTTCCCATTCAAAAAAATGATACCAATGAGCTTAGTAATGAGCTCATCCTAAAAGATTAAATTTATAATCAATAGGGAGCTCTGCAACGCTCTGCTTCGGGATTAGGCTTAGAATGAGAGCGCTTGACCAGACGCGAAATTTTTGGTGATATGCCTGGGTTTTGCAAGAATGCACCCGTAGCTCAATTGGATAGAGTATCTGACTTCGGATCAGAGGGTTCCAGGTTCGAGTCCTGGCGGGTGCACCACTAGCATTTGGCGGTGAAGTGGGAAGAACCCCTAAAAATGGAGAGGCTTATTTTCACAAATTAAGTTGAAAATTCAAGAATCTTAAAAGTTAACCAGAAGCATCAAAAATATAGGATTTTAGACCAATTTTATTTGCGGGAGCGTGTCACAAAAAACTATCAGCAAGAAACTACTCAATAGGCACAAAAAATATGTGTAATTTTAGGAATTCTTGTTTTTTTTTGGTAACGATCCTTGCACAATATCTGAGCAGCACAAAACGATTTTGTACTGCTTAGGAGGGGTGATGGCGAAGTCCAAGGTTGGATGTAAACCAGTTAGTGTAGGGAAGTTAACGAAAACAGATATTTTTCAAATGTACGCTCTTTTTGAGAATTATTATGAGTGCATCAATTTTGAGATGTTTAATCAGGATCTTAAAAAGAAAGATAAAGTTATCTTAATGCGTGAAAATCAAACAGGGGTCATCAAAGGATTTACAACCGTTAAAATGATGACTTTCAATATTAACAAAAATGGAAATATCAGAGAGGT
>CAYMKD010000316.1:0-3551 GCA_964390435.1 uncultured Pseudobdellovibrionaceae bacterium
CACATGCCTCATTTTTTAATGACTAGCCGCTTCCCACCATCAACCGTGAAGAACCTTATTTTTTTGAGAGAATTTCTTTAAGCTTTCGCTATGCTTTCTTTGTCCAGACTTTACTTCGATAGCAAAAAGTTTTTTATTAATTTGAACTATGTAGTCCACTTCATAGGATCCCTCTCTCCAGTAATAAACATAATCTGCTATCTCATTTAATTTCGAACCTACAGCCATTTCCAAAAGACGTCCCTTGGCAACCTCCTCTTCACTTAAAACCTCTACTAAGGCGGGGCACAAGGGCAAAACTTTTGGTGAAGATCCCTTTTTAAGGGTCGCTTTTGGCGAATATTTCTGCAGACCTAGAAATAAACATGCTCCCTCTAATAATTGCATATAGTACTTTACTAGCTCTACATTCCCGCCTTCCTGAAGCTGTCCTAAAAGCTTTGTATAGCTAATTTCTTGAGCAGGGTAACTTGCCAAAAGCTGGGCGCATTGTTTAAAAAGCGCAGGTTTTTTTACCGTATGATTTAAAAGAATGTCTTTCTCAATGACATTCTTAACGATCGAGTCACGAATATAGGATTGAAAGCGTTCCGGTTTTTTTAGAAATTGATAACTCCCTGGATACCCTCCAAAACGCAAATACTCTTCGAGAGTTAAATTTGGAGCCAGCTTTTGGCTTTTAATAAAATCCCAATGATAAGCTCGAATAAGCTCATAACGCCCCGTTAAACTCTCATGAATACCTTTTTGCAAATTAAGACTTGAGGAACCAAGAAAAACACACTTTAGGTGTTTTTTATTCTTTTTATTTTCATCCCAAAGGCTTTTCAAAATTTCTGCCCAATTTTCAATTTTTTGAATTTCGTCAATAATCAATAGAGCATCTGACCCCAGGCTTTGAGCTTTTTGCCACTCAAGTCTTAGCCAAGAAGCATTTGGCTGCAGCTCACCTTCTACAAGCTTATAATGAGTTGGACCTTTATATTTTTGAATGACTTGCTCAATCCCCGTGGTCTTACCAACCTGTCTTGGACCAATAAGAAATTGCATGAGTGGGCGGTTTTCTTCAACTCGACTTAAAAGCTCTGGAACAAAAGGCATTTCAATAATCATGGGCACCTACCTTAAACCCTATAATAACCTACTATTTTTGATAGGTCTACCTACTATTTTTGATAGGTTTGTTTGCGAGCCCAGACTTTTTTCTCGGTCTACTAAAATTTTAGTAGACACCTACTAAAATCTTAGTAGACTGACTATCAAGAGGTGAAAAATGGTCGGAATCAGAAAAACTAAATCAGATAAGAATAAACCAGAGAAGCTACTCACTGAAGTAGAGTTAGAGTTAATGAATATGATCTGGGAACTTGGCACCTGCACAGTTAAAGAGGTTCTCAGCGCTCTCCCCGAAAATAGAGATCTTGCCTATACATCGGTTGCCACCATTATGAAAATTCTTGAGCAAAAAGGGGCCCTTAAAAGTGAAAAGCAAGAGCGCGCGCATACTTACTCTCCCCTGCTTTCACGTGCTGATTATGAGGCAATGAGTTTACGCCATTTAACTGCAAATGTTTTTCGTGGCGATCCGACTTCAATTGTAATGCGATTATTAGATGACTCCGATCTTTCTAACCAAGATATGAGTGCTATTCGCGCCATTCTAGAAAAGAGATCAAAATAATGGCTTCAATTTTAAAATGCTATCTTCTTATTAACTTATTACTGGTGGCTGCCTTCATTATTTTTCGAATTGGAAGAAGCTGTTTATCAAAATCAACTCGAAAACCAAGCTACCAATCACTCACTCGGTCCGCACAAATTCTTTTAACAGCTAGCATTCTCATTCCTATTGTTTTTGCATTAATTCCTGAAAAGAAACTCCCTCAATTGAAGTTTGAAGTAGTGCAACCCATTTCTGAAGCATTGTCTTTATCATACTCGCAGAATGAGAATTTTAAACGTCATGTCCCAGTCCCTCTTAACCCTAGTAACTCTGAGAGTTTCTTTTTTCAGAGTGCGCTAAAGAGTCTAAAAGCGGCTCTCTCTGAATCCACTCATCCCAAGTTATTAATTATTCTATTAATTGGTTTTTTAATTATGCTTGCTCGATTTAGTAGGAATATTATTGGCCTTCAGAAAATACTTTCTGAAAGCATTGTTATACGACGCTTAGGTAAAACCCTTGTTCTTATTTCAGATTCAGTATCTGTACCTTTCTCAGTGCTCATTGGCTCTAAAGCTTATGTCGTTATTCCCACAGGCCTTCTGCAGGACTCTAATGATATCAAGCTGGCCATAAAACATGAACTTCAGCACCACCGACAACTTGACACTGCCTGGGCACTCTTGATCGAGTTTTTGATTTGTGTGTTTTATGCAAATCCAGCCATTTACTTATGGAAAAAAGAGATAACAGAATTACAAGAATTTTCGTGTGATGAAGCTCTGATCGGCCAAAGAGGAGTTTTATCCCATGAATATGGCAGCTGCTTAATTAGAGTGGCGGAAGCTGCGCTTGAGAAACGCCAAATGCTCGTCGGTACCGCGTGCATGGCAGCGGCAACCAAGAACCCCCGCTATCTCAAATCATTCTTAAGAAGGAGAATCGAAATGTTTACCGTTCATGAATCACCGCGAAGGACAAAATCCGTCGCAATCGCATTAGGTATCTTGAGCATTGTCGCCACAGCAACAGTGGCTTACAGCGCTCAACAGGCTCTACAATCACAGGCTAGCACGCAACCAAACCCAGGAACTGCGATCTTTGATCCAGCTATTCAGTCAATCGCTGAAGATGCTTTAAGCAAAGCTGTGCAATCCTATCAAGCAAAGGGAGGATTTGTTTTAGTTAGCGACCCTCAAACAGGCCGACTTCTCGCAGCAGCAAATGTGAGCAAAGTTCCAACAAAAAAAGGTAAGACATGGTCGCTATCATATCTTCTTGAGCCCGCATCGCTTATGAAAAGCATTACAGTGGCCTCTGCCATTGAGAATAAAGCAGCCGCACTCGAAGAAATGTTTGATTGCGGACACGGAAGCTACGAGTATGGTCATAATCTTTTTCGCGATTGGAAGCCATTTAGTCAGCTTACCGCAACCGATACCGTAGTGTATTCAAGCAATATTTGCGGAATTAAAATCGGAGAACGACTTGGCTCAAAAGGCCTTGCAAAAACAGTTCGCGATTTTGGATTTGGCCCAGGTGGCACAACAGAAGAATTTCCTGAAGCCCTTGCTGGAAACATACCTACAACCGATCAACTTACCGAAGAGGAGTACGTTGCGCTAATCGCAACCGGTTATACTCTTCAGGGAGAATTTCAAGTGACCCCTCTAGAGATGGTTCAAGCTTATGCAGCTATAGCTAATGGCGGAAAGTTAATGAAGCCACTCAATGCAAATGCTCCTGATTCAGAAGTCACTGTTGTGAGACAAGTTTTATCATCTAAAACATCTCAAGGCATGAAAGTCACTTTGCAAAAAGTCGTTCAAGATGGCACGGGAAAACCAGCTCAAAGCCGGCTTTACACAACTGCTGGTAAAACTGCAAC
>CAYMKD010000317.1:0-3538 GCA_964390435.1 uncultured Pseudobdellovibrionaceae bacterium
AGTGCCCCGTTAATAATTTTTTGTTGCTTTTTGTTTTTTATCATTGACTGATTTAAATGCACGCCCTGTGTATTTAGAAAATGCTTTAAGTAAACTAATAGTAAGACTTGAACTTCCACCTAAACCACCCCCTACAGGGCTTTGCGAAGAAGTTTCAAGTTTAAAGCCTGGCTCCGGTTGCCAGTAATTAAGCTGGCACTGTAAAAGTTTAAGTTTTGAATCAGAATCAGCCAAAGCCTCTTCTAAACTGTAATAAGTTTTTTCAATTCCTAAATCTTGAGACTTAATAGTGATTTTTTTATCTGATGTTTTCTCTAATCGTACTTGAGTCCAAACATCAATGGCCATGTTAACCGTTGTTGCTGTACCAATGAAGTTATAAAGAGGCCATAAATCAAGCGTTCCCCCAGCCAAATCCACTCTTGTGGGAGATTTAATTTCAATTAGACTCACTTAGTACTCGAATTCTGTGCATCAGGCACAACAGTTTTAGTCTCTGGGGAAGCCGGAGCCTTCTCCTTAATAAGACTATTAACTGCTAGGCCAAGAATCAAGTTTTCTTCAACTAAAAAAGGTTCTTTAAATAAACTTGTTTTAACTGGAACCTTTGCGGTCTTTTTATCTTTAATGACCTCGCCCCACTGCATCTCAAAAATGCTTTTATTATCAGAATCAGTAAGCTTTAAAGCACTCACAATTTTAGCAAGCTTTATAGGATTTTTAGTTGTCTGAAAATCACTGACCTTTAAACTACCGAGACGATCTAGCATATTCTTAACTTGAGTTGAATCAACTTCAACTTGATCATTTTTCTCTGCCAATTGCCAATTCTCACCTTCTTTTTTTAAGGAGAATTTCTTAAGAGGGGTTTGCACATTGATATTTGCCGCAAGCTCTTTACCAAAAGTAAATGGGAACTCTCTGTTGCGCAAACTATCTGCGGTTAAATTTAAAATCTTTTCAGCGCCTCCAGATGCCAGTGTCACCAACAATTTTGGTTCACTTACATCAGCGTAAATCTGCTTATCTTTTGCTTGAGCTAATTGAGCCTTCCATGTTTTGCCATCTTTGAATTGAATCTCTAAATTCATACTTGGATTATTTAAGCCATATTTACTTTTTAAAGTATTAGAGGCCTCGCCTTCATAAACAAACTGATTTGCAGAAAGTTCAGAAATTTCTCTTAAAGCTAGTCTTGCTTTTTCTTGATCAATTTGCCAATCGGGGTGCTCTGGCAAAACCCACTGCTCATCTTTTCGGAGCAAAGTGAATTTTTCATTCTTAGATTTTACTATAAGCTTTTCTAACTGAGGCAAAGCCGTACGCATAATATTTTTATTTCTAAAATTATGCATTTTTCGTTTTACAAGATCTGACCACACCGCACCGACTACCAAAACTTTATTTTGCTCATCGATTTTTGCAAAATACTCGTTTTGAAAATTGGCTTTTACTGAAATATAAATAGTTCTCTTCTCGCCTGAATTATTGGCAACAGTAATGCTGCCTTGACCAGGTTCAAGACCATATATAGACCAATTAATTTTTTCCCCCTCACTGGCAACTGAAGAGTACTTTTCTTTGGTAAGGCTGGTTAATAAATCATCAATGGCCGAGTCATCTGCTAAATCTTTAACTGGCTTGAGCATCTCCCAGCCTGTTGACTCTTTTTTAACTTCAATCTCTGTATCTCCTGATTTAATTTGAATTGAACTGATCTGATCTCTATCAAAATTTATTATTTTCTCAGACTCTGCTTTCTGCTGCGCTTCTGTTTCACTTTTTCGGTAATCAAAAAAGTAAGCATAGGCCACAGTCAATACAACAAATGCTGCAAAGATGTATGTGGCTTTAAAAGACTTCATGCATTTCTCCTCTTAAGCCAAATCGTTATACCTGAACCACTTAAAAAGATGGCAAGCACAATAATTAAACTCAGCATGGCCAACATATCACCGCGCCCCATTTTAAACTGAGTCATTCCTATTTCACGTGGGGCAATGCTAATAAGATTTTCTTCACTCGACAAAAAGGCAATGGAATTGAGTATCAGATCTCTATTTAGATTTTGATAAAGTAAATCGTTGCCCAAAATATCTGCATCACCTGAAACAATGGCTTTAAATTCTTTGGCCTTTTCATCCATGCCGGGTAATCGTCCTTGAACTTCACTTACAATTGTATAAGAACCAGGTCGCCCTTCACCTTTAAAGCTTTTATCCCCATAGCTCATGGTTTGCTCATTTGTTTTCACAACATCTTCATAAGTTATTCCAGCAGGAAGTGGCTCTAGTTTTTCTATGCCTTGAGCAAAACGAAACCTAACATTTTGCTTATTAAATGGCTTGGTGATTTGACTTTTTGTTGAGAAATTAGAGGTTAACAAGGTATCTGGACTCACCATAGAACCAAAAGGTGTTTGCAATATCGAAGCAATGTAATCACCTCTTAATTTAATACCAATACTTTGTAGTAATGGATTTAGGTTGACGTTCACACCACTCTCAAGTGCCACAAATAAATTACCACCAGATTTAATATACTGCTCTAGACTTCTCACTTCATAATCGACAAAACCTTGCGTCGGTCCGGCAATAATCACTGCTGCGGCATCACTTGGCAGTTTGGGCTCACTTGAAATGGCCCACTCTTTAACAACATAGTTATTACCCTCTAAGAGTGATTTTAGCGCGCCAAGTCCTCTGGCCTCTCTTGCTTGTTCTAAGCTGTACTCACCATGCCCCACAGTAAAATAAATAACTTTATCTGTTGTGCGAGTGACTTTTACTAGGGCGCTGGTGATTTCTTGCTCGTCTATTTTTTCTATTTTATTTTTTTTGCCTTTGTACTCCAAAAATACCAGGCCCCCACCCTTATTTACTTGGTAAGCTTCTGCTAAATCTGGGCGCTCATTAACTTCAATAAAATCAAGCTTCACATGAGAACTCACATCTTGATACTTGCGCATCAGATCTCTAAAAGCTCTTTTAGTTTCCTCTACTGCTTCAGCTCCATTTTGATAAAAAAACTTAACACTCAAATCTGCATCTAATTCTTTAAGTAATTTTACCGACTGCTCAGAAAGCGAGTTGACTTTCTCTTTTGAGAAGTCCCAGGTTTTATAATTGCGAACTGATATAAAGTTAATCGTTACTAAAAAAACCAATACTAAAAGAACAAGCACTCCCATATTAAGACCATGCTTTGTCGTTTTAAGAAAAAAGAATTCTTTTAAAGTATGGCGGGCTTTAAATAAACCAAGTCCAATAAAAAATACACAAAGCCCCAATGGGATCCACAAAAATGGCACCCATTGACCAAAGAGAAAGAACACAATTGCAAACGACGCTAAGGAGATGCTAGCAAATACAAAGGAGAGTTTACTTAAACGATCCATATTTACCTCCAGCGAGCGGATTCAACGACCCGCTCTGTTAAAAAACAGAATAAAAAGATAAGGCTACAGAAGAATATCAAAGCACTGCTGCGTATTGTTCCCTCAACCATAGAAGATAAATGTGTATTTAAAGAAATATGC
>CAYMKD010000318.1:0-3514 GCA_964390435.1 uncultured Pseudobdellovibrionaceae bacterium
CTTTATTTAATTATGTGGGCATTTCTCCTGCAACACTTAAAAATATTCGCACTTCTTTACGCAAAGAATACGTACAAAAGAAAAGTAATTAACTCTTACTTGATTAATCGTGAGACGGCTTGCATTGGTAGACCTACAACATTATCGTAGGGACCTTCGATTTTCTCTACAAACTGATTTCCAATATTTTGAATTCCATAAGCTCCGGCCTTATCCATCGGATCACCTGTCTGAACATAAGTAGTAATCTCATTATGAGACAAATTCTTAAATAAAATTCGCGTGGTCACTACCTCGTTTTTTTCTGTTCCTTCAGGACTATAAATAACTACAACCGCAGTCTTAACCTCATGCCAACGTCCAGATAATTGCTTTAGAAAATCATAGGCTTGAGCCGAGTCCTTAGGTTTCCCTAAAATCTGCCCCTGAAGAACCACGACGGTGTCGGCACCTAAGACTGTAAAAGGTCCTGACTCTTGCAGCATTAGACTCTCCAAAGCAGCATGGGACTTACGTCTAGCTATGTCTAAAATTTGCGCGTCTAAATTTAGGTTTTTGTCAGGAATTTCCGATACTTTAACAGGGAATTCGCAAAATGAGAAACCGGATTTTTTTAAAAGTTCGCGGCGACGCGGAGACTGTGAAGCTAAAAATAATGGGCGCATTAATAAGCATCTCACCATAAAGGCACAAAGATGGGAAGCGCAGAGTTGATTTTAATTTCAGGATTGTTGTTAGCTGGTTATGCTGTGTACCAGTTTGTTGTTGTTGTATTAACAAACAATAACGACAAACAACTTTTATCTTGGGCTAGCGGCAATGAACCTGCAAAATCCAAGTCCCCTTTAATTAATTTCTCACGCCCTCTCGTACACCAGTTCACACTCCAGCATGCAGGGCGGATTAAAAGTCAAGCTTACCGTAAACGCATTGAAAAACTAATTTTAACATCTGGGCTCTCAAGTGAACTAAACATTGATGAGTTTATTGGTCTGCAAATTCTCTGGGGTATCATGCTCCCAGCCTTACTTTTAATTTTAAATTTTTCATTACAGCTTGGCTATGATCCTCTCTTTGTTTTTGCACTTGGGTTCTTGGGCTTTGTCTTTCCACAACTCTATGCTAGCAGTGAAAGAAAAAGACGAGAAACCTCTGTCCGTCGTGACCTACCATTTTTTATTGATTTATTAGCTCTTTCTACAGAAGCAGGACTTGATTTTGTTGGCTCTGTGCAAAGAATTGTGGATAAAGCTGAAGCCAGTGTTTTAGCCGAAGAGCTGGGCCGAGTTCTACAAGATATCAAACTCGGCTCTTCTCGCGCTGATGCTTTAGAGCTATGGCAGCAAGACTTGATATCAATGAAATCACAAGTTTTGTGGCCGTACTTGTTGATGCCGATTCAACTGGTGCAAGCATTGCTCAAGTTTTAAAAGATCAATCCATTCAAATGCGATTAGAGCGTTTTGTTAGAGCTGAAAAAGCTGGAGCCAGAGCTTCGCAAACAATTTTAATTCCCTTAATGCTATTTATTTTACCTGCGGTTTTTATTATGGTGTTTGGCCCTGTTGCTCTGCAGTTTATGTATGGAGCTCAATAATGGCTATTTTACGTAATCAAAGTAAAAACAATGTAATTTGCTCTGAAGTAGAAATTGCAAGTTCCTTTTTTGCTCGCGCACAAGGTCTACTAGGTACAAAAAAACTATCACCTAACAAGACGCTTTGGATTCATCGCTGTAATAACATACATACGTTTTTTATGAACTACGCTATTGATTGTGTTTTTGTAGATCACAAGCTGAAAGTTTGTGCTGTAGCAGAAAACGTTCATCCTTGGCGTATTGTTTTACCTAAATGGAAAGCACGTTCTGTTTTTGAAATGAGTGCAGGATTGGCAAAGAGTGCACAAATTGAAGTTGGAGATCAATTGCATGTGGGCAATTAGAATTCTCAATGGCCCTCATTCGGGTCAAATGTTTAAACTTAAAATGGGCAGAAATGTCATAGGCCGATCCCCGTCTTGCGATGTGCAAGTTCAGAGCCAGGGTGTTTCAAAACAACATATGGAAATTCATGTCTATAAAGATAAAATCTTAATGTCGGACATGAATTCAAGTAATGGTATTTTTATTAATGGTACGAAAGTACAAAACAGTCTTGTTAGACCCGGTGATAAAATTACTCTTTTTGATAGCTTTTTAGATATAGTACCGGCTGCAGAAATGAAGCGAATCAATCAAGCTAGATCTTCAGTATCCTTAGCCCAGTCACCACAATATATGATGTCAGAGCAAGGTGCTGAAGCCCCTATGGGTTTTCAAAGTGGCGGCGAGAACTTTGGCCATTTAAGTGGTGTTCATGTCGAAGCTCAAGAGAAACCTATTAACACGGTACAAAAGCCAACAAACTTTTTTTCGTACATTAAACATTATGTAGATAATGTAGCTCTACCGGGAGTTTACCATTTAACAACTCTGACTGATTTTAAATATGTTTTAGGCGGATTTGTTTTTCTTTTTGTAATTTTAGTGACCATTCTTTCTGTGATCCCAATGGCACAAATCACATCTGCTAGTATTGAAAAAGAAAGCCGAAGGCGCGCACTTTCAATAGCAAGAAACTTAGCAGCTATAAACCAACAAGCACTTATGCAAGGCCAAGATACAGCACTCAGCACTCAAGGGGCTGAGCTTGAAGAAGGCATTACCAATGCTCTGATCATCTCCACCGTAGATGGCTCAGTGATGGCTCCAGCAGCAAAAGCTGGTAGTGTTCCAGATTTACCTTTCCTTCACAATGCTCGACGTGAAAGCAAAGAACTTGTAAGTCAAATTGATAGCCACACTATTGGTGCAAGTGTTCCAATATCTTATTATAGTCCAGAGTTGGGCGCATTTTCTGTAAAGGCGCACGCAATTGTTTTATATAATATGGGTTCTTTAGCTGTAGATGATGGGCGCACAATTAGTCTATTTATTCAAACCTTTGTTATTGCAACAATTCTTGGCTTATTTTTATTCTTTCTTCTATATAAATTAACGATCTATCCTTTCTCTAAATTAAATACAGAGATTGACTTAGCTCTAAAAGAAAAAAGAGACAGTATAGATATAAATTTTCAATTACTTGAATTAGATAATTTAAAAAACAACCTAAATAGTCTTTTGACAAGATTAATTCATGGCTCTAATGAAGACAGCAATCAAGTACAAGTGAACCGAGAGTTTGAAGCTGAAAATCTCATTAATCTAGTTGGGTATCCAGCTCTTGCAATTAATCAACAAGCTATAATTATTACTGGGAACCCTCAATTTGAAGCTCTTACAGGTGCACAAATAAGTAATATTCGACATCAAAACTTGAGCTCTCTTCCAGATCAAGCTTTACAGAAGAATATTGGTGACCTTATAGATCGCACCGTTCGCAATAATCAGGTTATTAATGTTGATCAATTAGATTTTGGTGGTGAAAACTATGTATTAAGCTGTCAAGCTTTTGTGAATAATAGTGGCTTA
>CAYMKD010000319.1:0-3490 GCA_964390435.1 uncultured Pseudobdellovibrionaceae bacterium
TTCAAATTTGTAGAGCCAACAAGCCCCAATTAATCAATTAATAAAGTCTTAGCATGGAGCATGTGATTTTGATATTCGAGAATTTTTACCTTAGACTTCAGCAAGGAGCCATAGAATGCCGAAGATGCCCACCTGGCAATGGGAACATCACTAATTGCTGGTAAACATAAACGGACATCGACTCCTCTTCCAGCTGCTTTTTTTAATGATCTGATAAGTTTTCTAGGTGGAACAAAATAGGCATTCGTAATCCATATGCGTCTTTGGGCGCTATCTAATTTTTTTTGCAAAGTTCTTGTGGCTTTCATTCTTGTTGGAAGACTGTAGTTAAAAAGAATTTTACTGGCATGTCCTTTGGCAAATCTAGATAAAGAGAGTTTAAATCTTTTAGAAATTTTAAAATTAAATCGATGCGAGGCTCTCCAGGCTTTGGTAAAAGCAACACCAAGCCAGTGAACCTCTTTGCCAACAATTCTTAGGGAGGTATCTCGCCATGCAAGTTCTGCAAAAATACTCTCCGAATGGACTTCAGAAATATTCATGCTGCCAAGGTAGGCAATTTGATCATCTATTACAGTCACTTTTCGGTGATTTCTCTTGTTTACTTTGCCTACAAGATCAAGTGTTGTCTTATACCAAAATGGATTAAAAAACTTTATACCAATAGGCAATGGATGATAAATTCGAAAATTAACATGACTGCCTTTAAGAGAAGTTGAAATTTGATCAATCCATTCAAAAGACCCTACTCCATCAACTAAAAGATGAACTTTCACACCACGGTTAGAGGCTTGTTTTAAAGCCTCTAAGACATAATGACCAATATGATCTACAGCAAAGATATAACTTTCGAGGTATATCTTTTGTTTTGCATTTACAATGGCTTTAACGAGGCTTGTAAAGTAGGCATCCCCACTAAAAAAAAGTTCAACTTCTTGCCAAGTAAACTTATCGGTATTCATCTGGACTTGGACAAGCGCAAACTAAATTGCGATCCCCAAATGCATTGTCAACACGACTTACTGCTGGCCAAAACTTTTTCTCTTTTAGCCAAGCAAGTGGGTAAGCGGCTTGCTCACGACTATAAGGGCGTTGCCAATCACTTAATAAGACACTGAGTGTATGAGGGGCTTGTTTAAGTGGGTTATTTTCAGAATCCATTTTATTTTCTTCAATTAGTTTAATTTCTTTTCGAATTTCAATCATGGATTCAATAAAACGATCCAGCTCTGCTTTGGACTCGCTCTCTGTTGGTTCAATCATCAGTGTTCCTGCAACTGGCCAAGACATGGTCGGTGCATGAAAGCCATAGTCCATGAGACGTTTTGCAACATCAGTAACTTCCACTCCAGATGTTTTTTTAAGGTCGCGAAGATCAATAATGCACTCGTGGGCCACGAGACCTTCGCGACCTTTATAAAGTACTGGGTAATGAGGAGCTAGTTTTTTTGCAATATAATTGGCGCTGAGAATGGCAACGAGAGTTGCTTGTCTAAGCCCTTGTCCTCCCATCATGGCAACATAAGCCCAAGAAATAGGTAAAATGCTAGCACTTCCCCACGGGGCAGAAGTCACTGCACTGATTCCTTGAGTAGGACCACATTCAGAAACTAAACTATGTTTAGGTAGAAAATCTTTTAAATGTTTAGCAACGCCTATTGGGCCAATGCCTGGGCCACCACCACCATGTGGAATACTAAATGTTTTATGTAAGTTTAAATGAGAAACATCTGGTCCAAACTCCCCAGGAAGACATAAGCCCACAAGAGCATTCATGTTGGCGCCGTCCATATAAACCTGGCCTCCACAATTGTGAATAGTTTCGCAAATTTCTCGAATATCCTCTTCAAAGACTCCATGAGTAGATGGATAGGTGATCATAAGAGCAGCAAGTTGCTCTTTATTTTCTGTAGCTTTCTTTTTTAAATCTTCTAAATCAACATTGCCATTTTGATCGCATTCAACAACAACAACTTTCATGCCGGCCATAATTGCACTTGCTGGGTTTGTGCCGTGAGCTGAGCTTGGTATAAGACAAATATTTCGATTTTTTTCACCGCGAGATTCAAAGTATTTTCGAATAACAAGAAGTCCAGCGTATTCACCCTGTGAGCCGGCATTGGGTTGGAGAGAAAAAGCTGAGAATCCAGTAATCTCACAAAGCCAGTTTTCCAGCTCACGAATCATTTTTAAATAACCTTGCGTTTGATTGCTAGGTGCAAAAGGATGAATACGATTGATTTCAGGCCATGAAACTGGAGCCAACTCAGTTGTCGCATTGAGCTTCATAGTGCAAGACCCGAGTGGTATCATGGAGTGGGTTAAAGAGAGATCTTTACCTTGCAATTGATAAATATAGCGTAATAAATCAGTTTCTGATTGATATGAATTAAATGTTGGATGAGTTAAAAAGTTTGACTTTCTCTCAAGTGGTCTTGAAATTTTTAAATCTTTATCAAGATCTTCAATTGAGAAGTTAAGTTTTTTTCCTAAAGAAAAGCACTGCCAAACTTGCTCAATAGTTTCTCTATTACTTGTTTCATTAAAAGCTAATCCTAAAGAGTCTTTTTCTGTTAAACGAAAATTAAGACCTGCTTGCTCGCTTTGTTTGATAATCAAGGTTCTTTGCTCTGCTGAAACAGAAACCATAAAGCTATCAAAAAAGTTTTTATTATTAACTTTATAGCCAAGTTTTTTTATGCCTTCGGCACAAAGATGAGCCAAACGCTCAGTGCGAAGAGCAATTTTTTTTAGCCCTTCAGGCCCATGGTATACAGCGTACATACTTGCCATATTGGCAAGCAGCACTTGTGCTGTGCAAATATTACTTGTGGCTTTTTCACGGCGAATATGTTGTTCACGTGTTTGTAGAGCTAGGCGTAAAGCTGGCTTACCGCTGGCATCAACTGAGACGCCAATAATTCTGCCAGGAATACTTCTTTTAAAAGCATCTTTGCTTGCAAGAAAAGCCGCGTGAGGGCCACCAAAACCAAGCGGAACACCAAAGCGCTGACTATTGCCAACCACAATATCCGCCCCCCATTCCCCAGGAGGAGTTAGGAGTGTAAGTGCCAAAAGATCTGTTGCGACAATAACGAGACCACCTTGCGAGTGAATTTTATCAGCAATTTGCCTATGGTCTTCAATTTCGCCAAATGTATTTGGATACTGGAGAATGGCTGCAAAGACGGATTCAGAGAAATCGTATTCAGCAGGCTCTGCCATAATAAGTTTAATACCTAACGGTTCAGCTCTCGTTTTTAAAACCTCAATGCTTTGCGGATGCAAATTTGGCGACACAAGAAGATTAAGAGATTTTTGACTCTTGGAGCTTGCCAAAGCCATACTCATAGCTTCAGCCACAGCAGTTCCCTCATCTAATAAAGAGGCATTAGCTATATCCATAGCCGTAAGGTCTTTGACCATGGTTTGAAAATTTAAAAGGGCTTCCATGCGGCCTTGAGCAATTTCTGCCTGATAAGGCGTGTAG
>CAYMKD010000320.1:0-3480 GCA_964390435.1 uncultured Pseudobdellovibrionaceae bacterium
TAATACAGGCATTAAATGGTAGGGAACTTCAAAGAAATCTTGGTTCAACAAGACAGACCTTTGGAGACTTCATGCAACAGTCGGAACAAAAAAGGATGGAAGTTGAACAAAACCATCAACTCCAACTCCGTGTATTAGATACCGAGAGAAAGAATGCTCTAAATGAAGCACACAGTAATTTCCAGAATAAACTACTAGCTATTACAAATAACCGTGCTCAGGTAGGACAAGCAAAGGCACAAGCAAGATTAGACGCTCTTATGCAATTAAGAAATCAAGTTCAACAAATTGAAATGCAAAATATGCAATTCCAACAGCAATTACAACTGGAAAGAGAAAGAAGTCAAATGCAACTTTCTAACTATGCTGCACAATTGGGTTCTGTTCAACAGCAATATCAAGGAATGTATCAAGACGCAACAGGTGCAATGAATGTAGATCCACAAACAGGGCTAGTAATGAGTAATGGTGGTGCATCAAATGTTAATCCATACGCACAATATATTGGTCAAATAAATCAGCAACGAAGACCGGAGGACATTTATGGTCTTCCATACCAATAAAGGAGTTCTTAAATGAACCCACTACTCCAACGATACTTGCAGGCGAAAGCAAAAGCTTTCACACAAAGTGTAGCACCAACTGTTCAATCAGCTTTTAACTTTGGCAAACAACAAATACAATCACTACCCCAGCAGTTCCAAGCTGCAGGGCAGTTAATCCAACAGAATAATTTTAGTACCCCACAATTTAATTCACCTAAATATAGTGCAATGAATAGCTTAGCAAAAGTACAGACTAACTATGCTGAACCATTTTTGAGGGGCTATTCATTTGGTAATGCAAAACACTTACCAGTTATAGGAAAAAACTTTAATCAATCAACTGAAATAGGTCGAAATATAGGTTTCAATCTACCTACAGCTTCTGCAGGTCTTGGTATCGCTACTAACATGTTTCTCAACTCAAGAGGAGCAGGAATGTTAAATAAATCAATCGCTCCTAAGTTAACTCCTATGTTTGATAAAGTTTCTGCCCCACTTGCAAGAAATATCCTTTCAGGTGCAGGTAAAGGTATATCAAGCGGTACAGCGTTTACAGCAATGACTCCAACTGAATCCTTCCAACAAGCATTTAATAACATTGCTTTTTCTGGAGCAATAGGAGCAGGAGCACCACTAGCTAAAGCAGGATTAAAGGCAGGACAGAAAGTACTACAACAACCACAGTTTGCAAACGAGTTAGGTTCTATCAGGCTTGGCAATCCAGCTAAATACTTTCATGCATCAACCAGAGACGGAATAACAGAACTTCGACCTTCTACAGATGGAACTCTGGGAGCAGGTGTATATCTTTCAAAGAGTAAAGGACTTGCTAAAGAATATGCGGCTCAACAATCAGACGGCAATCTTGATGATATCTTCACCTATGATGTTGATATTTCAGCAAAAAATATATTCAAAACAAAGAAAATGAATCTTGATGAAGCAACAATTGAGACATTGAAGAAAAAAGGATATGAAGGAATTGAAACACCTTTTGAAACAGTAATCTTTGACCCTAAAAAAGTAAAAGTATTAAAAATGGATCAACCAGATATGCCAGAATTAACCAGAGAACAACACATGGAGGATTTCATGAATTACCATATGAAACTTGGAGCAGTTGGTTATAGTAGAGATCAAATAAATAGAATTAGTTACAGCCAATATAAGAAAATAATGAAAGAAGGAATTACACCTACACAATGGTTAAAAGATAATCCCACGCCTGTAACAAGCCCCAAAATGACCCCTAAAACGCCTGATAGTAGCATAGTGGATGAAATACCAAACCTACCATTTACCCATAATTTTGACGATCTAGCAAGAATGAATGGAAAAGACGTTAAGAACAAAGTTAACATTTTAGACTATGTTAGGACTCCAGATAGAGTACTCAGAAAAATAGGCTTAGGAAAAGAAGCAGATTATCTAAGATCAAGCTATAACAACTATTTAGATGAGTTGCCAAAAGAAATACAGAAAATTACTGATTGGTCAAAACGTGTACCTTCAGGATCTAATCAAAGAATCTTTAAATACTTAGATGGTCAAAACATGACTCTTACTGAATCAGAACAAGAAGTAGCAAACGAGATTAAAACATATCTGTCAAAATGGGCAGATAAGTTAGGATTACCAAAAGAAAATAGAATAACAAACTATATTACCCATATCTTTGAAAAGGACTTAATCACTAAAGAATTTGACCCAGACTTAGTGAAGCTGATCAGAGATAAAGTTGCAGGTTCTGTTTATGATCCATTTACACAACAACGTCTTGGAAAGAACGGATATATTGAAGATACATGGCAATCATTAGATGCGTATGTTAAACGAGCAACTAGAAAAGTTAATCTTGATCCTGCATTAGAAAAGATTAGTGCTGTAGCTGATAACTTGGAAGATTCTCAATTTAAGTATGTAAAGAATTACATTGATCGAGTTAATATGCGTCCTACTGATATTGATAATCTGATCGATAATGCTATCAAATCCACTCCATTAGGTTATAAGTTTGGTCAACGTCCAGTTACTTCAATCACTCAAACTGCTAGACAGTGGGTATATAGAGGCACATTAGGATTGAATCCTGTATCAGCATTAAAAAACCTTTCACAAGCTGCTAATACTTATTCTGAACTTGGAGAAAAGTACACTATTGTGGGTTATGCAAATGTAATTAAAAACCTACCTCGTTTTATTGCAGGTAAAGATACAGAACTGGAAAGAGTTGGTGTACTTACTGATAACTTCATTCAGGATAGACAATTAAATGCTACTCGTAAGGCAATAGAAAAGTTGGACGCTGGGTTATTTTATATGTTTAACCTAGCTGAAAAGGTCAATCGTGGTGCTGCATATTATGGAGCTAAATCTAAATACTTAAAGCAAGGATTTTCAGAACAAGCCGCAATAGATAGAGCAAAAGAAGTAGTAAGAAAAACACAGTTCTCTTTTGGTTCAATTGATACACCTGTAGCTCTTCAAAGTGATCTTGCAAAAACATTTACTCAATTACAGTCATTTACTGTTAAGCAAGGAGAGTTTCTAGGAGAAAAAATCAAAGAAAGAGATGTTGCCGGATTAATCAGATATACACTTGCTAGTTTCCTCTTTATCGAAACAATCGGAAAGCCATTAGGAATGTCATTAGCAAATATACTTCCTACTCCTCGTTTTGGTATGCCTCCAACACTACAACTCCCCTATGGTGCTTATGAAGTGGCTACAGGGCAGGCGGATAAATATGGTAACGAGCCAAACCCTAATCCATTTTTAAGAACTATAGAAAACAAGAATATTCAACAGGGTGCATTAAAGTATATTCCTGCAGGTAGTCAAATGAAAAGAATGTTTGAAGGTAATCAAGCAAATAAAGAAATGGGCTCATATACCAACACTGGGCGTTTGAGGTATCCAGTACAGCCATCAATGC
>CAYMKD010000321.1:0-3461 GCA_964390435.1 uncultured Pseudobdellovibrionaceae bacterium
CACCAGTAACAGCCTCTAATCTTCGTATCCGTAAGTCTTTTGCGAAAAACAAACAGGTTATTAATATACCTAATTTGATTGAGCTTCAGAAAAGCTCCTATGAGTCTTTTTTGCAGAAAGATGTCGATCCAGATCGACGAGGGGATGCGGGACTCAATGGCGTTTTTAAATCTGTGTTTCCAATTAGCGACTTTAATAACACTGCAAGCTTAGAGTTTGTTAGTTTTACATTAGAGCCGCCCAAATATGATGTTGATGAGTGTCGTCAGCGGGGCATGACCTACGCGGCACCTATTAAAGTAACTTTGCGTCTCATTGTATTTGAAGTCGATGAGCAAACAGAAGCGCGAAGTATTCGTGATGTTAAAGAGCAAGAAGTTTATTTAGGGGAGATTCCTCTGATGACAGCTAACGGATCTTTTATCATCAACGGAACAGAGCGTGTTGTTGTTAGCCAGCTACACCGTTCACCGGGTGTGTTTTTTGATCACGATGGTGGAAAAAACAACGCAAGCGGAAAACTGATATATTCTGCTCGTGTCATTCCTTATCGTGGTTCATGGCTTGATTCTGAATTTGATCAAAAAGATTTGATTCATGTTCGTATTGATCGTCGTCGTAAATTTCCAGTAACAATTTTGCTTAAAGCACTTGGTTATAATGTTGAAGAGCTACTTGAATATTATTATGACCTTGATGAAGTTACTGTTAAAAATAATAAATTCTATCGTAAACTAGATATTGAGAGAATGTCTGGTCAACGTGCTCTTGTTGATATCGTAGATCCTAGCTCTGGCGAAGTTTTTGTTAAAGCTGGTCGTCGTATTACTCGAGCCGTCGTTAAAAAAGTAAAAGCAATTAATCTTGATGAAATCGAAGTCACTACTCAAGATCTTGAGGGCAAAGTTTTAGCTAAGCCTCTTATTGATGAGGAGACTGGTGAAATCATTGCGGATGCAAACCAAGAGTTAAATGCAGCTCACATTACAAAGGCTCTTCAAGCAGGTTTGGATCGATTTTACATTATTTTCTTTGATGGGTTGTCGGTTGGACCTTACTTAAGAAACACTCTTTTGGTTGATAAAGTAAACTCTAAAGAAGAAGCTTTAATTGAGATCTATAAGCGCCTTCGCCCTGGAGAGCCTCCGACACTTGAGGCAGCTACGGCATTTTTCCATAGATTGTTTTTTGATCCAGAAACTTATGATTTATCTGAAGTTGGTCGTATCAAAATTAATCATCGTTTTGGTATTTCATCTCAAGAGTGTCCTCCAGAGTTTAGAACTCTAACTAACAAAGATATTTTGAGTACGATTAAAACTCTTATTGATCTTAAAAATGGCCGTGGCCAAATTGATGATATTGATCACTTAGGCAACCGACGTGTTCGTTCTGTTGGAGAGCTTTTAGAGAATCAATACCGCATTGGTTTAGTGCGCATGGAGCGTGCTATTCGAGAGCGCATGAGCTTACAAGATGTAGAAACGATGATGCCGCATGATTTGGTAAATGCAAAACCAGTCAATGCAGTTGTAAAAGAATTTTTTGGTTCAAGTCAGTTATCTCAGTTTATGGATCAAACAAATCCTCTTTCTGAGATCACACATAAACGTCGCTTATCTGCTCTTGGGCCTGGCGGTTTAACCAGAGACAGAGCTGGATTCGAAGTTCGTGACGTACATCCAACGCACTATGGACGTATTTGTCCAATTGAAACACCAGAGGGACCAAATATTGGTTTGATCGCCTCACTAGCAACTTATGCTAGAATTAACAACTATGGATTTATTGAGACTCCTTATCGTAAAGTAGAAGGAGCTGGTGTTTCTTCTGATATTACTTATATGTCAGCACTTGAAGAGCAAGGTCATCATATAGCTCAAGCAGCTAGAGATGGTTCAAGCAACACAATTAATGCTGATAATGTTACTTGCCGTGTAAATGGTGAGTACGAAATCGTTGATAAAGACAAAGTGACATTAATGGACGTTTCGCCAAGTCAGCTGGTTTCAATTGCAGCAAGTCTTATTCCATTTCTAGAGCATGATGATGCGAACCGTGCACTTATGGGTTCGAACATGCAACGACAGGCAGTTCCGCTTTTACGTTCTCGTGCTCCACTTGTTGGAACAGGTGTTGAGCGTTTAGTGGCCCGTGATTCTGGAACAAGTATTGTTGCAAGCAATGATGGGATTGTGGAGGAAGTGGATGCTTCTCGTATTGTTGTACGTCGCTTTGCCAAAGGTGGCGAACTTGGTGCGAATGTGGATATTTATAATTTAACTAAGTACCAGCGTACAAATCAAAACACCTGTTTTAACCAAAAGCCAATTGTTAGAAAAGGCGATAAGGTTTCTAAAGGTGACATCATTGCTGATGGTCCTTCTACAGAGCTTGGTGAATTAGCACTTGGACAAAATATCCTAGTCGCCTTCACTCCTTGGATGGGTTATAACTTTGAGGATTCTATTTTAATTAGTGAGCGTTTGATTAAAGAAGACGTTTATACTTCTATTCATATTGAAGAGTTTGAGTGTGTAGCTAGAGATACCAAATTAGGTAAAGAAGAAATCACACGTGATATTGCCAATGTGAGTGAGGAAGCTCTTAAAGATTTAGATGCAAGCGGTATCGTACGTATTGGAGCGGAAGTCCGCCCAGGCACTATTCTTGTTGGTAAGGTAACACCAAAAGGTGAAACTCAACTTTCTCCTGAAGAAAAGCTCCTTCGCGCCATTTTTGGTGAGAAAGCTGGCGATGTAAGAGATACTTCTCTTCGTGCTCCTTCTGGAGTTTACGGAATGGTTATTGATGCACAAGTTTACAGTCGTGAAGGTGCTGAACGTGATGAGCGTTTAATGGCCATTATCGATGAGAAAAAACGTAAACTTGAAAAAGATCTTCATGTTGAGCAAAACGTTATTAGGAATAATGCTCTCAACAAACTTAAAGATCTCTTGATTGGTAAAACAACTACAGGAGTTCTCTTAAGTGAAGATGGTAGTCAGAAACTACTCTCTAAAGCTCAAACTATTACGGCTGATGATTTAGAGACAATTCCTTTTGAACTTTTAACTTATATGCCTTTAGAGCAAGAACTTGAATTCCAAGTTATCAAAATCATTGATGGTGCTCGTAACCAACTTGATGCAGTTAAAATGGTATTTAACGAAAAGCTTGATCGTCTACGTAAAGGTGATGAATTACCTCCAGGCGTAATTAAAATGGTTAAAGTCTACGTTGCAATTAAACGTAAACTCCAAGTCGGTGATAAGTTTGCCGGACGCCATGGTAATAAAGGGGTTGTTTCTAAAGTATTGCCAGTCGAAGATATGCCGTACCTTGCTGATGGAACTCCTGTCGATATGGTTTTAAACCCATTGGGTGTTCCTTCGCGTATGAATATCGGTCAAATTTTAGAGGTGCACTTAGGCTGGGCTGCACATAACTTGGGTCGTCAG
>CAYMKD010000322.1:0-3456 GCA_964390435.1 uncultured Pseudobdellovibrionaceae bacterium
TTTGATTTTGCTTAACAATGGCTGCTTCTACAAATTGAGCAAATAAGGGATGTGGAGAAAGCGGACGAGATTTAAATTCAGGATGAAATTGCACCCCAACAAACCACGGATGATCCTTCAACTCAATAATTTCCACTAGATCTCTTTCTCTACAAACTCCAGTAAGAGACATCCCTTTCTTCTCAAACAAACCACGATACTTATTATTAAACTCATAGCGATGACGATGGCGCTCATATATGACTTCTTTTTCATAGGCCTTTCGGGCTTTACTGCCTGCTTGCAAATGGCAAGAGTAAGAACCAAGCCTCATTGTGCCACCTTTTTGTGTAATTGTTCTTTGTTCTTCCATAAAATCAATTACAAAATTTGTTACTCCACGTTTAGGTTTTTCATAAAACTCACGGCTGGTGGCATCTTTGATTCCACATACATGACGTGCAAATTCAATTGCAGCCAACTGCATCCCAAAACATATTCCAAAGTATGGAATTTTTCTCTCTCTAGCATAGCGTATCGCCGCAATCTTTCCATCCACACCACGTTCACCAAAACCACCGGGAACTAAAATTCCACTTACATTACTTAAAACATCGTCAATATTATTTTTATTCAACTTTTCAGAGTCCACGTAGGCTATTTTAACTTGTGCATGTGCCATAATTCCACCATGCACGAGAGCCTCATTCAAAGACTTATAACTTTCTTTGAGGTCCACATACTTACCCACAACTGCAATAGTAACTGATTTTTCTGGATTATGAAGCGCATGGACAACATCTTGCCAACCACTTAAATCAGGCTCTTCACTTTCAATACCCAAACGCCTCATAACAAGTTCATCTAAATTTTCATTATGTAATGTTAAAGGAACTTCATAGATGGTTGTGGCATCTTGTGCTGCGATTACGTACTCAGGACGGATACTACAAAATAAGCCAATTTTTGCTTTCAATGTAGAATCTAGAGGCTTCTCACTCCGACAAACTAAAAAATCTGGTTGCAAGCCAATTTCTCTAAGTTCTTTTACAGAGTGTTGAGTTGGTTTACTTTTAAGCTCACCAGCTGCCGCAATGTACGGCACATAAGTAACGTGAATGAACAGGGTATTTTCTGTCCCTAAATCTACACGCATTTGTCTAATAGCTTCTAAAAATGGTAAGCTCTCAATATCTCCAACAGTGCCACCGATTTCAACAAGAGTAATCTCAGAGCCTTGAGCAGCTTCAAAAATACGATTTTTAATTTCATCTGTAACATGTGGAATAACCTGAACCGTTCCACCTAAATAATCTCCGCGACGCTCTTTTGTAATAACCGTATCGTAAATTTGTCCGGTTGAAACACTATTAGAGCGTCTCAAAGAAACTGTTGTGAATCTCTCATAGTGGCCAAGATCTAGATCCGTTTCCGCACCATCATCAGTTACATAAACTTCACCGTGTTGAAATGGCGACATCGTTCCCGGATCTACATTAATATAAGGGTCACACTTCATGATGGTGATTTTGGCTCCCCTGGCTTCCAAGAGAGCCCCAAGACTTGCTGCTGTTAAGCCTTTACCAATAGATGAAACTACACCACCTGTTACAAAAATAAATTTTTGCTGCAAATGTGGCTCACTCGATGATTTTCTAGATTTGGATTTTTTTATTTTTGCCATGACTTCTTCTCCAAATAAGTCTCTACTTTTTTAATATCTTCCTGAGTATCTACGCCATGACTTACATAGTCCGTATGAACTACTCTCAGCTTTGCTCCCATGTAAAGAGCCCGTAACTGTTCCAAACTTTCTGCTTTCTCTAGCTCTACTTGTGAGTGTTCACAAAAGGACTTTAAAAAGTCAAATCGATAGGCATACATGCCAATATGTTTATAACAAGCACTTAGCATGCTTTGAGCCTTAGCATCAACTCGAGAATAAGGAATTGGAAAACGGCTAAAATAAATTGCATTATTGTCACTATTTGTAATCACCTTTACCACATGCGGAGTTAATAACTCCTCCTGCTTGATCTCTGTGGCTAAAGTGGACATTTCTATATTGGATTCATGCAATAAAGGTTCTATAAGCGAATCAATCATCGCCCCTGTAACCAAGGGTTCATCACCCTGAATATTTACTACAATATCAACAGATTCTTTATTCTTAATAGCTTGCCAAATTCGGTCCGTACCCGTAGCTATATCCGCTTCTGTCATTACCACCGAAACACCTAACTTTGATGCAAAATTTGCAATTTCCTCATGATCAGTAGCTACATAGACTTCTGTTAGCTTTTTACTCGCCTTAACTCCATCAATTACCCAAGCCAGTAATTCACGTCCTGCGATTTTCAATAGCGGTTTACCTGGTAAACGAGTAGATCCATACCTTGCTGGAATAACACCAACTATCTTCATATATGAGAACTTTCTTCTAAAGCTGGTTTAACCCAGTCTTTAAAAATGAATTCCTCGACTTCTGAAAAACCCTCTTTCTTTACGGCCGAGACACAGAAAATCTGACTCACATTTGATTGCATTTGAATTCTTCTTTTTCTGACAACCACCTCATGCGGTCTAAGCTTATCACACTTATTTAATAGGACTGCCAAAGGCCAACCTCGAAGATTTGCAAATTCCTTTAATGCTTGCTCATGCTCGTCCCAATCACGCCTAATATCCATTATCAAAATAAGGCCTACTATAGATTCTCTCTCGCTTAAGTAAGCCTCAACCATTTCCTGCCACTCTAGCATTTCTTTACCTGAACGACTGGCGTAACCATAACCGGGCATATCCACCAAACGATAATGCTTACCAGCTTCAAAAAAATTAAGCAGACGTGTTTTACCTGGAGTATTGCTAATATGTGCAACTTTTTGGCGACTAAGAGCATTTAAAAATGAAGATTTACCCGCATTAGACCTACCTGTGATGGCAACTTCGGGTCTATCTGCAGGTGGAAAGTCTTTAATTAAAACGGCACTTTTAATAAAACGAATATCGAGTTGCTGCATAAACCTCACCACTCTACTGCAAATAACCTAATTTCTCAAATCCTAGACCCGCGTCTATTAGGTCAGATCCTCTCAGCCTAAACAATAGCTAAGTCCCTGCAAAGACATGTTTTTCTATCCGGCATTCGGATTGAACATAGCGTCGTATGCTAACATAAAGGAGTTCACATGACCATAGACGCAGTTCTGAAGTTTGAAAAGCAAAACTATGCCTTGGAAGACCTTTTCCTAATTGGGTCCGAGAGTATTTGTAATCTCTGCATAGAAGATAAAGAGGTTTCTAAGCGACATGCCAGGATTGAGCGAAAAGAGGGTTTTTATCTACTTAGGGACCTACGCTCTACCTATGGGACTTTTATAAATGATGTTCGTGTTTTTGAGGCAACCCTCAACCCTGGAGATTTAATCCGCATAGGAAAATTTGAGATCAATTTTATGCTAAACCAATCAACTC